>CBDTXN010000214.1:0-4593 GCA_965364455.1 uncultured Flavobacteriaceae bacterium | reverse complement strand
TTTTCCTTCTTTTGAAATCAATTCAGAAATAGCCGAAATGATAGTTTCATTCTTTGTAACATCTAACGCAATAAGAGGAAAAGAAGTTGTTTGATTCGGCTTTGGATTTCTACTTGTTCCGTAGACCTTAAAATTTTTGGCCATCAAGAATTCTCCTATGGATTTTCCAATTCCGGAGGAGCCTCCTGTAATAAGAACAACTTGTGGGGAAGTATCTGTTTTCATGATCACAAAGATGCGATAAAATTTAAATATCAGATACAAAAAATGGCAAGCGACCCACATCACACCGCTACGACCACTTACCCTTGCTGCGTTCCCGCCCTGGGGGATTCAGCAGGAGCTGGTTGTGTGGGACTTGCCGGTGCAAATATACAATCTTTGTAACTTTAGGCAAGCTTTTTTTAAAGTGAATTAGTTAATTTAGCCCAGTATTCAAGCCCATTTAATGATGAATAAATTTAACTTACTGTTACTCTTTACATTAAACTTTTTAATTTTTTCCTGCGGAAGTAATAACGGGAATAAAAAATCTGATTTCAGTCTTAAAATTGAAGAGAATAAATCAGAATTTAAGCTAAATGAAAGCCTGAAAGCATCAATTATCAATAGTAAAAACAGAAGTATCGATTCGGTTTCTTACTATTTAGGAAACGAATATTTGAATAGCTCGCAAAATGGTGATTTCAGTATAGATCTTCAGAATACCTTATTAGGGAACCAAAGTCTAAAAGCAATTGTGCATAGCGAAGAAGGAACAGATACTGTTTCAGAAAACATCAAAATATTGAACACTGAGGCACCAACAGTATATACTTATGAAATAGTGAATTCCTATCCACACGATATCACATCTTATACCCAGGGGTTAGAATTTCATGGTGACACCTTATATGAAAGTATAGGGCAATACGGAAAGTCGAAACTAAGAAAGGTAGACCTGGAATCTGGTGAAGTGCTGAAGGAGATCAAATTAGACGACCAGTATTTTGCCGAAGGCCTTACCATTCTTAACGATAAGCTTTATCAACTTACCTGGCAGGCAGGCCAGGGATTTATATATGATCTGGATACTTTCGAAAAAACGGGAACTTTTGGCTACAACCAGAGTGAAGAAGGCTGGGGACTTTGCAATAACGGTGACAAAATTTTTAAAAGTGATGGTACTGAAAAGATCTGGATCCTGGATCCTGAAACCCTCGCTGAAAAAAGCTACATACAACCCTCTACCAATAAGTCAACCTACAAACAATTCAATGAGCTGGAATGGGTGAACGGCAAGATCTATGCAAATACCTACCAGAAGGATGGTGTCGCGATCATTAATCCAGACAATGGCGCTATTGAAGGCCTGGTTAGCTTTAAGGGCCTAAGAAATAAAGTTTCCCAACATGATAAGCTGGATGTTCTAAATGGCATCGCTTACAACCCTGATACAGACAAACTATATGTAACCGGGAAGAACTGGGACAGGATCTTTGAAGTTAAAATCGTGGAGAAATAATGGAAACCAATCCTGAGATCTATGAGAAAACACTGGTTGTTAATGAAGAACATCTGGATAAGCAAAGGCATGTAAATAATGTGCAATATGTGCAATGGGTTCAGGATGTGGCTGAAGAACACTGGGAAGCAAGAGCTTCAGAGCAGCAAAAAGCTAAAGTGATCTGGGTAGTGGTTAAACACGAAATAAGCTATAAAAAGGAAGCTTTTCTAGGTGATAATATTTCACTCCAAACCTATGTTGGTGAAACCACACATGTCACATCTGTAAGACATGTGATCATTAAAAATGCCGATACCGATAAGCTTCTGGCCGAAGCAAAAACAACCTGGTGTCTACTGGATGCCGAAACAAAAAAACCGGTAAAGATCTCAGAAGATCTCAAATCTGTATTTTTCAAATAGACCTATAACCTCTTAATTTTACAGTATTTATAATTCCATTAGGGAACAGTCTTAATTTTTGTTTAATAATTTTTATTAAACATTAAACATTTCTATATTGAATGAAAATTCAAATTATGGAAATTTTAAAGATCATCCTGCAAGTCATCGTAGGATTAGGAATATTAAACGTCTGGCTTCTAAGATTTAATTCCAGTACACCCTACCGTGGAGGAAACGCCGGCAGTATGAAAGAGGAATTCAATGCCTACGGCTTGCCAGAAATTCTTGTTTATGTGGTAGGATTTATAAAGGTTACCCTTGCCATTATGTTGCTTGCGGGAATCTGGATAGAAAGCCTGGTAGATCCTGCGGCTATAGGCATGGCGATCATGATGATTGGAGCAATCATTATGCATCTAAAGATCAAGGATTCTTTTAAACAAACCCTGCCCGCCTTAACACTCCTTATTATTTGTGGAGTTATAATCTGGTTATAAAACTAAAAAAGCCATTCCGAAGAATGGCTTTTTGAATATAAATAGATTTTAGAATTACATTTGAAATAGTGGAAGACCATGCATCATCGCATTTACTTCCTTTTTCACCGCTTCTAATTCTGAGTCATTTTCAATATTAGTGATCACCCGGTCCATAAGGTCTACGATCTTAGACATATCGCTTTCCTTTAATCCACGTGTGGTTACGGCAGGAGTTCCAATTCTTATTCCAGAAGTTACGAATGGCGACTTGTCATCGAAAGGCACCATATTCTTGTTAACCGTAATATCAGCTTTACTTAGAGCTTCTTCAGCCTCCTTACCACTTACATCTTTATTTCTAAGATCAATCAGCAATGAATGATTATCGGTTCCTCCGGAAATAACTTTGTAATCTTTATCCATAAATGCCTGGGCGAGAACCTTAGCATTCTTTTTAACCTGAACCATATAATGCAGGAATTCGTCGGTTAAAGCTTCACCAAACGCGATAGCTTTAGCTGCAATTATATGCTCTAATGGGCCTCCCTGGTTTCCAGGAAATATTCCGGAGTTCAACATAGCTGACATTTTCTTCAGGTTACCGTTTTTAAGTTTTTCACCAAACGGATTATCAAAATCTTTACCCATCAGGATGATTCCACCTCTGGGACCACGAAGGGTCTTATGCGTGGTAGAAGTTACGATATGACAATGAGGAACAGGATCACTAATCAACCCTTTGGCGATAAGTCCCGCTGGATGCGCGATATCTGCAAGCAAAATCGCACCTACGCTATCGGCTATCTCTCTGAACCTTTTATAATCGATCTCTCTTGAATAAGCAGAAGCACCGGCAATGATCATTTTCGGCTTTTCTTTTTCAGCAATTTCGGCAACTGCATCATAATCGATTAATCCGGTTTCCTTGTCAACCCCATAAAATACAGGATTATAAAGTTTTCCGGAGAAATTCACGGGAGAACCATGGGTAAGGTGACCTCCGTGTGAAAGATCGAAACCAAGGAATTTATCTCCAGGTTTCATGCAGGTATGAAAAACTGCTGTATTTGCCTGCGAACCAGAATGTGGCTGCACGTTAGCATATTCAGCATTGAATAATTCTTTTAGACGGTCTATTGCAAGTTGCTCCACCTGGTCTACCACCTCACATCCTCCATAATATCGTTTCCCGGGGTAACCTTCAGCATATTTATTTGTAAGTACAGAACCGGCCGCTTCTAAAACAGCATCACTTACAAAATTTTCACTCGCAATAAGTTCCAAACCATTTAACTGGCGCTCTTTTTCTTTAGCTATTAAATCAAATACTTGGGTGTCTCGTTGCATCACAATTTTTTACGTTAAATATTCGGTAAAAGTAACAAATACATTCGGTTAATTACAGGAAAATAATATATTTGAGTCAACTAGATTTTAACAAAAAACCAACATTTTTTATGTCAATTACCGCTAACGATCCAAATAGAAAAACCTGGTTGGATATTCCTGGCGATACCGATTTCCCTATTCAGAATATTCCATTTGGAGTATTCCTTACCCGTGATGATGTGATCACCATTGGTACCAGAATTGGCGATTATGCGATAGACCTTGGAGCCTTGCATCAGCTGGGTTATTTCGAAGGGATTCCACTAACTGACGATATATTTTTACAGGATACTTTAAACGATTTTATATCTGATGGCAAGAAGACATGGCGACTTGTAAGAAACCGTATCGCTGATATCTTCGATGCTAATAATTCAAAACTGAAGGATAACCAGGACCATAGAAATACAGTGCTTTTCACTCTGGACGAGATCGAAATGCAAATGCCGGTTCAGGTAGGAGATTATACAGATTTTTACTCTTCTAAAGAGCATGCAACCAATATCGGGACCATGTTCAGAGATCCAGATAACGCATTATTACCAAACTGGCTTCATATTCCTGTAGGTTACCACGGAAGAAGTTCTTCTATCATACCTTCGGAAATTCCGGTACACCGTCCTCAAGGGCAAACAAAACCAGCCGACTCAGATGCTCCTGTTTTTGGACCATCTCAGAGAGTTGATTTCGAACTGGAAATGGCATTTATTACCGGTAAGCCAAGTAACCTGAGTGAAACGATCAGTACCGACAATGCTGAAGACCATATTTTCGGATTTGTTCTTTTTAATGATTGGTCAGCTCGTGATGTTCAGGTCTGGGAATATGTTCCACT
>CBDTXN010000213.1:0-4593 GCA_965364455.1 uncultured Flavobacteriaceae bacterium | reverse complement strand
GAAAGAAGACAGCCTGATAAGCGCTGCTGTCAATTTCTGAGAGTTTTTTAGAGTCTTCCAGTATCTTCAAAGCCATGTCCGCATTGTGAGGACGGGTGTTTTCCTGCAGGCTTCGCTCATCCACCGGTACTTTTCCCCCTTCCGGAACCTCCTGTCCTGGCCGTAAAAATCCCAAGCTGGAATTCAACATCAATATTTTTGAGGTTGTTTTCCCGTGCGCCTAAGACCTTTATTTTATTTTTTGAAGTCCTTCTTTTTTCGGGAACTTCAATTTCCATTTTTCCGTTAAGGTAACTTGCGGTTAAGGAATCAGATTTTAAAATATCTTTCAACGTTCCAGTCGCAACTACATGACCTCCATTCGTACCTGCCTCAGGTCCTATATCTATAATTTCATCGGCAGCATTCATGATCTCTTCATCATGTTCCACTACGATCACTGTATTTCCAAGATCCCGAAGATGTTTCAGTACTCCAATCAATTTTTCGGTATCCTTAGGGTGTAGGCCAATAGAAGGCTCATCTAGTATATACATCGAGCCAACCAAACTACTTCCAAGGGAAGTTGCCAGGTTGATCCTTTGAGATTCTCCCCCTGAAAGTGTATTTGATTTTCTATTGAGGGTTAAATAATCCAGACCAACATTTGAAAGGAATTCAAGTCTGTTCCTTATTTCAGTAAGAAGACGCCTGGCAATTTTCTCATCATATTCATTAAGCTCCAGATCATTGAAAAAGGTTCTAACTTTATCTAACGGCTTTTCAACAAGGTCGGTAATGCTGAGTCCATTTATCTTCACATATTGAGCCTCCGGCCTAAGTCTTTTTCCTTTACAGGCAGAGCATCTGGTTTTTCCCCTGTAACGGGAAAGCATTACTCTATTCTGGATCTTATAAGCTTTGCTTTCAAGGAATTCGAAGAACTGATTTATTCCTTCAAAATATTCATTTCCATTCCAAACCAGGTCCTTCTGTTCATCGCTTAGTTCGAAATAAGGTTTGTGTATTGGAAAATCGAATTTATGAGAATTATTTACCAATTGATCCCGGTACCAACTCATACTTTCGCCACGCCAGGGAAAGATCGCATTCTCATAAATAGAAAACCCGGTATTGGGAATTACCAACTCCTCATCTATTCCAATCACATCACCGTAGCCCTCGCATTTTGGACATGCACCGTAAGGATTATTAAAGCTGAATAAATGTACATTTGGTTCCAGGAAGCTAATTCCATCAAGCTCAAACTTATTACTGAAATGTCTTGAACTATTATCAGAAAGCTTTTCAATGAAAAGTTCTCCCTTACCTTCAAAAAATGCAGCTTCTACGGCATCGGCAAGACGATTGTAAAAATCCTCATCATCCTTGGTAATGATCCTATCTACAACCAGCCAGGTATTATCGTCTTTCGCTTTTTTCAGATCAGTTTCATCGATCCTAACAACTTGATCATCTAGCTTTATACGACTATATCCTTGTTGAGCAAGCACCTTTATTTTTTTCTCAAGAGACCGTCCTTCTTCAACATGTATAGGAGCAAGCAATAGAAGTTTTTCTCTTTCTGGAAATGCTTTGACAAAATTAATTACATCTGTTACCGTATCCTTTTTTACAATATTACCTGAAACAGGTGAGTAGGTCTTACCGATTCTGGCAAAAAGTAATTTTAGGTAATCATAAATTTCAGTCGAGGTTCCAACGGTAGATCGTGGATTGGTAGAGTTTACTTTTTGCTCTATAGCTATTGCCGGAGCAATTCCTTTAATGTAATCTACCTTAGGTTTATTCAGCCTTCCTAGAAACTGCCTGGCATAACTACTAAGACTTTCTACATATCGTCGCTGCCCTTCAGCATAAAGCGTATCAAAAGCAAGACTTGATTTTCCAGAACCTGATAAACCGGTAATCACTACCAGTCTATTCCTTGGTATAATCGCATTGATGTTTTTGAGGTTGTGCAGCTTAGCACCTTTAATAATTATGTTTTTCTTCGGGTCTACTTTTGAAATATCTCTTGTCATGCTGAATTTCTGCTAAAACCGCAAAGTTACTCATAATGAAGCGGGAAAGAAAGCCCCTCAAAAGCTATAGTATTGTTAAAAATTTAAGGTTTTGTTTGCAAATGTCAATTTTATCTTACTATATTTGATGCATAACCCGAAAATCATAGTTGCCTATTCAACACAGTTACTTTTTTTAAACTAAATAACCTAATCCACGGGATTCCCTAAATCCTGTAACTTAAAGTAACTGTTATGAATAACACTAAGGTAACTGACGCTTCGCTCGTTCGTAATTATCTTGATGGAAATGAAAACGCACTTGGCGCACTCATCAATCGCCACCAACACCGTATTTACAGTTTTATCTTTTCAAAGGTCTATAACAGGGATATCGCAGAAGATATTTTTCAGGACACCTTCATCAAAGTGATCCGAACCTTAAAAAGAGGAAAATACAATGAAGAGGGTAAATTTCTTCCCTGGGTAATGAGAATTGCCCATAACCTTGTCATCGATCATTTTAGAAAAAATAAAAGAATGCCGAAATTCGATAATAGCGGCGACTTTAATATATTTTCTGTTTTGAGTGATGGAGATCTCAATGCAGAAACCCAGTTGATTAAGGATCAAATAGAATCTGATGTTCAGGAACTCATTAAAGAGTTACCAGAGGATCAGCTGGAAGTTTTAACCATGCGTATCTATAAGGATATGAGTTTTAAAGAAATCTCTGAGCGTACTGGGGTTAGCATAAACACAGCCCTGGGAAGGATGCGCTACGCATTGATAAATCTTCGAAAGATCATCGAAAAAAGAAATTTAATTTTAACAAATTAACAGAAACAATATCCCCCCGTTTGTTGCGTTATTCTATTATACTAACAAAAATTAATACCAAATGGGGAAACTCTACTTTAAAAGATCTTCGAAAGAAGAAAAGATTAATCATCTTAAACCTAAAAAGGAAACTATTGATTTCCTTTTAAATTATTCAAAAGCACTTAGTGTCGTTGAGTATAAGAAGATGAAGTTTGAAAGGATTTTGAATTAAATTTAAAAAAGACCTGTGCATTAGCCAACAGGTCTTTTTTATTTCTGTTTCTTCAGTTTCTCTTTAATTACTGATTTTCTTCCTATAGTTTTTGTGATCACATCTTTTTCCAGATCCCAACCTCTGGCAGGAGAATATTGTCTTCCATACCAGATAATCTGAAGATGAAGTTTATTCCAAAGATCTTCTGGAAACAATCTTTTTGCGTCCTTTTCAGTTTGCTTTACATTTTTTCCATTAGTTAGGTTCCACCGGTACATTAAACGGTGTATATGCGTATCTACAGGAAATGCTGGAATATTAAATGCCTGTGCTACCACAACACTGGCTGTCTTGTGTCCTACAGCAGGTAGTTCTTCTAAAGCCTCTATATCGGCAGGTACTTCACCGTTATATTTATCTATCAATATTTCTGAAAGGCCATGTATACCTTTAGATTTCATTGGAGATAGGCCAACCGGTTTAATGATCTCCCTGATCTCTTCTACTGAAAGCTTTACCATTTTATATGGGTTATCGGCAATTTCAAAAAGTTTAGGGGTGATCTGATTCACCTTTACATCTGTACTCTGAGCAGAGAGTAATACAGCGATTAGTAAGGTGTAAGGATCTTTATGATCCAGCGGAATTGGAATTTCCGGATATATATCATTTAACGTATCAATTACGAACTGTACCTTTTCCTGTTTGGTCATAAAGTTTTAATTTAGGGCAAAAGTAATAATTATGACAACATTGAAAGAAGGGGATAAGGCTCCCGAGTTTAAAGCTGAAGATCAGGATGGAAACGAAATAAGTTTATCTGATTATAAGGGTAAGAAATTAGTGTTATTCTTCTATCCAAAAGCCAGTACTCCCGGTTGCACTGCTGAAGCTTGTAATCTAAGCGATAATTATGATGCTTTGCAAAAGAAAGGATATGAAATATTAGGGGTTAGCGCAGATACTAAGAAAAGGCAACAGAACTTTAAAAATAAATATGATTTTAAGTATCCACTTTTAGCTGACGAGGATAAAGAGGTTATTAACGCTTATGGAGTTTGGGGACCAAAAAAGTTCATGGGAAAGGAATATGAAGGAATTCACAGAACTACTTTTATCATTGATGAAAATGGTAAAATTGAGGAGGTCATTAAGAAAGTAAAGACCAAAGCTCACGCTGAACAAATTCTTGAAAACTAAGACAGCTAAATAATAGTAAAAAAAGGGACGGATAAATTATTCGTCCTTTTTTATATATACCTCCTTAATTTCTGCAATACTGTCGCAATTCTCAACTTCTATTTCTAGAATTTGATCTTCTGATCTACCGGAAATAAAATAAACTCCACACGGTTCTTTGTCTGTATCACTTTTATTGAAATCTACATCACCGTCCTTTAAAATATTAGAAACAGCAGAGGTGTCAATCTTATTCGAATCAAAGAACTTCATTGAGTTTTCAGAAAAACTACGTTCTTTAATACGTATGTTTTTCAAGACCCTGGCATTTGGGGAATAATCACAAGATGTTTTCTTTCCACCCAGAAAGAATAT
>CBDTXN010000212.1:0-4674 GCA_965364455.1 uncultured Flavobacteriaceae bacterium | reverse complement strand
CAGCAATACATTTATCTGAATATCCAATCACCGCTGCCTTTCGACTATTTCCACTTATAGCGCCACACCCACTGCCGGGTACTCTTTTGTTGCAGGGTAGGGTAGTATCGTAGAAGTATGGACATCTTGTGCGCTGCAATAAATTCCCGCCGGTAGAAGCCATATTTCTTATCTGTGGGGAAGCTCCCTTTAAGATCGCTTTTGATAAAAGTGGAAAACTATCTTTTATATTGGAGTCGTCAGCTAAAGCAGAATTTCTTACCATAGCTCCAATCCTTATCCCATTATCCTGTACAATTATTTCTGACGAAAGGGCATCGGTAAGATCTACCAGTTTCTCTGGTTCATGAATTTGTTTCTTCATAAGATCAACCAGGTTAGTTCCTCCGGAAATATACATCGCTGTACTTCCTGTCATTCCTATGGCCGATTCTTTATCCTCTGGTTTCTGATATTCAAATGGTCTCATGATGAAGCTACTTGTTGAACTGATTTCGTTATTCCATTATAGGCAGCACATCTGCAAAGATTTCCGCTCATATATTCCTTGATCTCTTCTATAGATCCAGTATGTCCTTCTTTTACACAGGCAACAGCAGACATGATCTGTCCCGGCGTGCAATATCCGCATTGGAAACCGTCGTTTTCAATAAAGGCTTCCTGCATAGGATGTAGCTTGTCACCATCGGCAAGACCTTCAATGGTGGTTATCTCTTTACCGGGAATCATTGCTGCTAAAGTAAGGCAACTTAAATTCCGTTCTCCATCTATGTGCACAGTACACGCTCCGCATTGGCCATGATCACAGCCCTTTTTTGTACCTGTAAGTCCAATATTTTCTCTTAGAAGGTCAAGCAGGGTTGTGCGAGTATCCACATCTAATTGATATTCTTTTTTGTTGATGGTAACCCTTAATGGGATTTTCTGCTTTTTGACAAAGAATTTATCTTTAACCTGGTCAAAAAAACTTTTTACAGAACCGGGTATAAGTGCGAGAGCGGTAAAGGCTGAAGAGGATTTAATAAAGAACCTCCTTGAATAGGAATTTGAACGCTTGGATTTCATAACAGACTAAAAAAGATTTCTGTTATTAAGATAATTGATTTTTATCAATTCAGCGTTTTATGATAATTCTTTAAAGACTTAATTTTTCGAGAAAATATGATTTTCCAATAAAAATTATCAGCGACAATACATAATTACAAGTTTGTAAAATTATCTTAATTTAGCCGCAAATTTCGAGACCAGTTTTATGCCTGAATTTTTGTTAAAAGTTTCCCCGTTTTTAGAGGAAAATATGGAAACTTCCCCATTTTATCCACGTCTATCATTCCCAGATTCGATCGCATTAATTTTAAAGACAGGAGAGTTTAAGTTAGACCTGTCTTTCATCCCAATAGCCGAGGCATGAATTACGAGTTTACCATTATAGTGCCTGTTTATAACGAGGAAGAATGTTTGCCTGAGTTATTTGAAAAATTAAATGCTTATATAGCCGCTGCGAGTAAAAAAACCCGGGTCCTTTTAGTGGATGATGGTTCTTCAGATTCCAGTGCGCAATTGATCTTGGATTATTGTAAAGATAAAAAGGATTTTAGTTGTTTGATTTTCGAAAAGAATTTTGGAAAAGGAGCTGCTTTAAAAGCTGCTTTTGATAATACTACAACTCCTTTGCTTGGATATCTGGATGCCGATCTACAAACTTACCCGGAAGATTTTGAAAGGTTATTACCTTTTTCTGACGAGTACGATCTTGTTTCCGGCTGGAGAAAGGAGCGAAAAGATACCGTAGTTAAAAAGGTCTCTTCTAAAGTAGGGAAAGGCGTTCGTAATGTTTTTACTAAGGACTATATGGAGGATACAGGCTGTCCTTTAAAAATACTAAAGACTTCTTACGCAAAAAAAATACCTATGTTTAAAGGCTTGCAAAGGTTTTTGCCGGCCATGGTATTATTAGAAAATGGGAAAATTAAAGAGGTTGAAATTCCGCATTATCCCCGTCTGGCCGGAGAGTCAAAATATAGTTTCAGGAACCGTTTTATGGGGCCTTTAATCGATTGTTTTGCCTATGTATGGATGAGAAAATCCTATATAAATTATAAAGTAGCTATCAAAGATGAGTGATTGGCTAATCTATGCTCTAGGTTTTATAGCCCAATTACTATTTTCAGGCCGAATGATCCTGCAATGGCTGCTTTCTGAAAAAAGCAAGAAAATAATCACCCCGGTTCTTTTCTGGCATTTAAGCCTGCTGGCTTCATTTCTACTATTTGTTTACGGTTATCTAAGGGATGATTTCGCTATCATGCTGGGACAAACGCTTACCTATTTTATTTATATTAGAAACCTGCAACTACAAGGTGAGTGGATAAGGATCCCAAAGGCATTTAGAATTTTTCTATATATTTTCCCTCTACTTATCGTATTCTATGGTTTTAATAATAATGAGTATGATGCCGCGTCGCTTTTTAGAAACGATGCAATTCCATTCTGGCTTTTATTGCTCGGGTCTTTTGGTCAATTAATTTTCACCCTGAGATTTATATATCAATGGGTTTATTCTGAAAAGAAAAAAGTATCGTCTTTACCAATGGGATTCTGGATCTTAAGTCTGCTTGGATCTGGTACCATTCTCATATATGCTTTATTTAGAAAAGATCCTGTATTATTGGCAGGCCATGGTTTTGGATTGATTATGTACATTAGAAATATATTTATTCAGAAGAATGAAACTAAAGGATAACTACCTTCTTTTATTGATCCTCGTTTGTTTAGCGATCTTCTATGTAAACCTGGATGCTATTTATGTAAATATCATGGAGGCCCGTAATTTTGGGACTGCAAGAGAAATGATCAAACTTGATCACTGGATATTTACAACTCTTAATAATGAACCTCGTTACGAAAAACCTCCGCTTCCTACCTGGATGACGGCCATTTCTATGATGATTTTTGGGATGAAAAGTCTCTTTGCATTAAGGTTGCCGGCCGCTATCATGGGAACCTTTACAGTTATATTTATTTATAAACTGGGAATTAAATTCACTTCTCATAGAAAATATGCTTTTATATCTGGCCTTATAGCTGCGACTTCCTTTTATATTCTAAATTCCAGTAGGGATGGTCAATGGGACATTCATACACATGCCTATATGATAATGGCTATTTATGGTATGTATAAGATATTTTCTGAAGAGACGTCGAAGTATTCTAATGCCCTTATTTCCGGATTACTGTTAGGATGCTCCTTCTTAAGCAAAGGACCTGTCTCGATGTATGCCTTATTGCTGCCTTTTTTAATTGCGTACGGAGTAGTATTCAAATACCGGAATTTTAAAGGTAACTGGAAGCCGTTAGTTCTAATGGTTATTACTGCTGTGGTAGTGTCGGGATCCTGGAGCCTTTATGTATATTATTTTGATACCCATGCGGTTGACCGTATCACAGATCAGGAAACGGGTAGATGGTTAGATTACCACACCAGGCCGTTCTATTATTACTGGAGTTTTGTGATCCAGAGCGGAATCTGGACCATTCCGGCTTTTGTAGGTTTGTTATATCCTTATTTAAAGAATAAGGTATTTAATAGAACTGGATATAAATTTACCTTATGGTGGACCCTTGCTTCTGTGGTTTTACTTTCAATAATACCTGAAAAGAAGCCAAGATATTTATTGCCTGTACTTATTCCCATGGCCTTAAATACCGCTTTTTATATTGAATACTTATTTAGAAGATTCGATATGCTCCCAAAAAAAGAAAAATGGGTGGTTTATTTTAATTTCGGGCTTGTTGCTTTAATAGGTCTAATATTTCCAATTGCAGGATTCATTTATTTTGGGGAAATCCCTTTAAATATATTGCCCTGGTTTGTTCTCACTTCAATTTGTTTAGCAGCAGTAGGATATTTAATTTTATTATACCTGAAGAGGAATAAAATAAAACCCGTATTCTACCTTACGATTTGGTTTATTATCAGTATTATATTTTTTGGGCTGCCTATGGCCAGAAATATCGAGGTGAACCCTGATTTTAAAAGCGCGAGGGTGGTAGATAAATACCGGGAACATGATCAAATACCGGTTTATGAGTTTAGAAATTTTACCCCGGAAATAATCTGGGAATATGGCCAGCCAATTAAAAGGTTGTGGAATGGAGAAGATTATGAAAAGCCTCAAGTGAAGGAATTTTTATTGTTGAACTCTCCGAAAGATTTCGAATCTATGGAAGAAACTTTTTCGGGCTATGAGATCAGGAAAATAGACGAGATAGATATGAACCCGGTAGGGAATAAGGAAAAGTCAAGGTTGTATAGGGACCTTTACCTATTAAAGAGGCAGTAGAATAAAGAGAGCTATTATGATTAATTATCCGGTTAAGTTTGTACCAATTCTCCAGGAGAAAATCTGGGGTGGAAAAAAGTTAGGAGAAATACTCAATAAAGCAACCGATAAAGATAATATTGGAGAAAGCTGGGAAATTTCCGGTGTCGAAGGGAATATCTCTGTTGTTGAAAACGGAAAGGATAAAGGAAAAAAACTAACCGATCTTATTGCAGAATATAAAGGAGCATTGGTAGGAGAAAGGATATACTCTAAATTCGGAAATGATTTCCCCTTGCTTATTAAATTCATAGATGCGAAAACCGATCTTTCCGTACAGCTTCATCCCGAT
>CBDTXN010000211.1:0-4696 GCA_965364455.1 uncultured Flavobacteriaceae bacterium | reverse complement strand
CATGAGAAAAAATTAATACAGGAAACTTTTCCTGAGCCACGGGGATTTCGGGATAAGCATATGTTTTAACATGATCCAGGTAATTGAGCATAGAAGGTGAAAGGCCATATTTTGTGGCAAAACCAGCCCTGCTCCCTTTATCTATATATTTTTCACTTTTTAAATCCCTAACATCTGCCTCACTAGGATACCAGATCTTGTATAGCAATTCTCTTGTATCATTTGGATCTTCTGTAATTAACTCTGGCTGTTCCGTTTTGTGGTATATTATTTCGGTTCCAACTTCGTAAGCTCCTCGAGGTTCTGGCAGTGAGAAAACAGGTAATATCGATGGAAGTATCCAGCCGGAAAGGATTAAAAGAAATATTCCAGAAAATCCGGTAATTCTGAAGAATGAAAGTCGGCGGGAATCCATGGTGTCGGTTACCTTGATTCTCCAGGCCAGGATAAGTACTAATAAATAAGCCGGAATCATTTGCCAACGATAGCCGTCCACCAACAGGTGTAGTGTTAAGAGAATTCCAAGAATTATTAAAAGATAGCTTTTAGGATAATGCATTAATAGCCTTCTTTTTATAAATGGCAAAATGCTTAGAGCAAGTAGAAGAATGATTTCAAAAGTTTGCATGATTTTGATTTGAATTAATTGATGAAAGTGTTTCTAACAAAATTAGAGGGAAGAGGGTTTTATTACAATGTAGAATACATAGCTAAACCTGTAATCTGTCGATAAAAATTAGGGTAAGGTTTAATTCGAAGGTAATATCAGGATTTTCTTAGGCCTGCAGGAGTGGAGAAAAATTGGTTTGTCAAAGAATTAAATTAATTAAAAATGTAAATCAAATTCCACTAAATTTAAGGTTCATATATTAACTAACTATTTATCAGATGATTAATATTTATTTTTTATTAGGAATTTCTAAAAGGCTATTATATAAATCAGGCTTAAGCATATTAATTTTCATTTTGAGTTTATATCAATTAAGCGCGCAGGATATTCAAACAAAACGTATTGAATTTGAAAAAGGACAAAGTGGGACTACCATAGAAGCTAGTATTACAGGAGATGAAATAATCGATTACCTGGTCAATGTGCAGAAAGGGCAGGGGATGAATGTTAGCATGGCAACAGATAATGGAGCGAACTACTTTAATATAATGGAACCATCAGAGAAATACGAAGCTATTTTTAATGGTTCCATTAATGAAAATATGTTTGAAGGCGTCCTGCAAAAAAGTGGTGATTATAGAATTAGGGTCTATTTGATGCGTAGTGCTGCTCGTAGAAATGAAACAGCCAATTATAGATTAGAGGTCTTTGTAAGTGCTTTTGATAATGCATCTTCAAATGAAGATGCAAAAGTAGAGGGGACACCTTATAACGCAACTGGGAAAATACCCTGTAGTATGGGTAATGGGCAACCTACAGGGAATTGTGATTTTGGAGTTGTAAGAAAACCTGATGGTGGCGCGGAAGTCACGGTGAATAAAAATGATGGGACTACAAGAACCATATATTTTGAAAATGGTTCAGCCACTGGTTATGATATGGATGCAGGAGATCAGGAAAAATTCAGTACATCTAAAAATAATGATCTATTCATTATCAATATTGGTAACGAAAGATATGAGATCCCAGAAGCCGTTATATTTGGAGGTTAGGGATTCTATGCTTTTAGACTTTTTTGTGAAGTATTATTGGAACCGATTTTTGAAGTTAGGAGCTTTTCTCTTTTCTTATAATTTTTACAATTCTGTTATATACGATCTCAGATAGACTCCAGGTGTAACCATCAAAATCGGAAGTATTTACAAATTGGATCACTACTGTATCTATATCTTTGTGGTACTTAGCAATACTCTGGTAACCGGGAATTAATCCGGTATGATCATACACGTAAATCGAAGAATAGATCTCCTGTTCATCTTCTTTAAATATGGAGCCATCATTTAATGCCCGCAAAAATATCCCAACATCCTCAGCTGAAGCTACCATAGATCCATAGTCCACGTCTTTAATATCTTCTTCAACACCTGCATAATAACCGCTCATTACCTTATCCAGATCTACCTCGTGAATCGACATAAAGCTATTCTTAAGTCCAAGAGGCTTGAAAATTTCCTCTTTTATGTATATGACTTTACTGTAACCCAGTACTTTTTTGATAAGTTCAGAAATCAAAAGGTAGTTCGTATTAGAATATTCATAGTCTGTGCCGGGTTCAAAATTTGCGGGTAGGTCCAGTACCCTTTCCAGTGCTTCCTTATTGTTTTTAGGTGGATCTGTCCAGAAATTAGGGGTATTGGTTAGGTTAGGGATACCACTTCGATGCTGTACCATCATTCTGATAGTTATTTCTTCGGCATTTTCAATTCTTCCCCTCAGCTCAGGAAAATAATCAGCAAGGGTTTTATCTAATGACAGTTTACCTTGATTAACCAATTTGGTGATTGCAACTGCATCATATAATTTTCCGATACTGGCAATTTTAAATAAGTCATGTGGATTCGCGGGAATTTCCTTCTCCCTGTTTTTCCAACCAGCAGCATAAAAGGCAGGCTTTTTACCAGCCTGGTCAACATAAACGATCATTCCTTCAAATCCTTGTTCGATCCCCTCATTTAACTGCTCTTGCACTGAATCTGGCAAGGGTAGTATCCAGGCCCATAACAGGGTCCATGGAACGAAAAACAAGGAGATTATAGTTCCTACGGGTAGGAGTATTCTAAGTATTCGTTGTATTTTTTTCTTTCTCATGAGACTATCGTGATGGACAATTTACCAACTTATTGATCTAAAGTTATTTCTATTTCGATAGGTGCTGAAAATTGGGGCCTCGTGATGAACTTATCCAATCTAGATCTTTAAAACTCATTTGAATGTGAAATTAATAATTTTATTTAGAAAGCTTTGGTTACTTTCGATAAGCATAGTTACTATAATTATTAGGAAAGAATGATCGTTTTTATTTTTGAGTCATTAGTAGATTATTTTTTCTAAATTAGGTTATCCAATAATTTCATTTTTGAGCAAATATTTAAAATTCCTGCTGCAATTGGTTTTGATAGTCTGCATAGTATTGTTCTTCTATGTTTCTACTATCGATATCTTTATTTTTAATAGACTGTTCCTGGAAATCGAATACTTTACATGGCTATTCTATTTGCTACCAATTATTTTAAGTTTGATTTTCCTTTTAGAAGCTATAGTACTTAAAATACCTTTTATAAAATCAGTTTTGACGGTATTATCTTATAGTTACCTAGGTCTTTCCTTATTTATGATCACAGGAGTTTATTGCGAAGAGGAGAAAAACCTTGGTTCAATTCATATCCTGCTTGTAATTCTAATTACGATTTTATCACTCGGAATCAATTATAAAATACACCTTCCGGGATTATCCACTTTTCAGAAAACATTGATCGGGCTGGCAACGATTTTGGTTCTTTTAGAACTTTATTTTAGCTTATTCAGTTATGATCTGATTTATGTAAACCTGATGACTTACTTAGAATTTATTTAATTATAGGCATAACCGTGATATTCATCAAAAACAATCCCTGGGATGGGAAAAGATGAAACTTAATAACCAGTACTTTTCTGTTACAACGATTATTGGGAAAAACGATTTTATCGATCTTGAAGAGCCTATATGGCAGTTAAGGACACCCTATGGCTTCATTCAGCCTGCCCTGTACGATCGTCTTCTGTATGGGTGAAAATTCACTTGCAAGATAGTCGGTTCTCATGATAGAATTTTCCCATTCGCGCCAATAACCGTCCGGAAGATATCTCGCTCCTTCATACCAGGTACCGGGATTATATGTTAATACATTCTGCTTGGGAGTTGAATTTAAAAACCACTCCTGTTCTTTTAAGGCGCATAGAGCGGTAAGATCTACATACTCATCATCCATATCTCCAAATGAATGTCCGAATTCGTGCCTAACCAAATACTTGAAGTATTTTCCGCCATCATGTTTGGAAATTATCATATTAGATACTTTCGGTTCCTCAGCCATATCATACTCTGCAAGTCCGGGGAATTCAGCTCCTCCAAGCCATCTATTAGAATTAGCTATAATGATAGTATAGGCATAATCATTTGTAGCGTAATATCCATATAGGTTTTCCAGGCTTTCTCTTTTAGAATTCTCCATTCCAAGGAAGCGTTCAAGCCCATCCTTATTACTAAATACACCCCATGGAGTTTCAGAAGTGGTATTAGTCCCGGTTGTTCCATTGCATTCGCTGGTATACTGAATAGATTTAATGCCTGAAGTTACAGATGTTGACTCTACCCGGTAAAAATTCAAATTAGCTGAGGCCGAAGTAAAAGGTTCCATTTCCAGTATGGCTTGTTTTGTAATTTCACTAAGATCTTTGAATTCCGGCATTTCTTCATTGGTGAATCCTTCAGCCAGAATTATTATATTCGCTACACAACCTTTATTTTTTTCTCCAATAATTTCCGGACAGGGAATTTCAGAATCCAGGCAGGGTTCTCTACTTATTTCTTCATCTCTTGGGAAGTCGTCATCTGCGCAGCTATATATGGAAAGGAGTAGAGAAATTAAAAAGAAACGTTTGATCATTTTTCAAATATTGCTAAACTGTTTCAGGAATTGCCACCTAATCAGCTCGTATTTGAGAGCCTACTTGATACAAGTTGTGGGAGTAGGGATTCGTACTTGT
>CBDTXN010000210.1:0-4725 GCA_965364455.1 uncultured Flavobacteriaceae bacterium | reverse complement strand
CACAAGGATTTTCAGTCCTTTGCTCTACCAACTGAGCTAAGGCACCAGTTGCTTTGTTAAGCGGTGGCAAATATAATTTCATTTTTAGGAACTCACAAAGGAAATTTTAAAAAAATGCTTTTGTATTTTCGCTTCACAAAGAAAATGGGAATGAATTTAGTAATCGATGCCGGGAATACTTCAGTAAAGACTGCTGTTTTTCAAAACAATAGAATGATTGAGAAACAAATTTTTCCAAAAGAAAATTTTTCAGTCGAATTCAAAAAAATCCAAAAAAACTTTCCTGAGATCCAAAATTCGATTGTTTCAACGGTAACTTCCGGAGGAGAAATGATGATCAAAGAGTTGAAAAAAGCATTTCCTGTGCTGGAACTGGATAATTCTACCGCGATTCCATTTGTAAATAAATATGCCAGTCCGGAAACACTAGGAAAGGATCGGATAGCTTTAGTGAGTTCTGCTGTAAATACCTATCCGGGGAAAAATGTTCTGGTTATAGATGCTGGGACCTGTATCACTTATGACTTTAAAACTTCAGAAGAAGTTTACCTGGGTGGATCGATTTCCCCTGGATTAAATATGAGATTTAAAAGTCTGCACAAGTTTACAGCAAATTTACCGTTAGTTAAACCGGAGCCGGAAGCTGAACTTATTGGTAATACAACCGATACCAGTATTTTATCCGGGATTATAAACGGAATTAAAATGGAATTAAAAGGGACCATAGAATCCTATAGTTCTCAATTCGAAGATTTAACAGTAATTTTTACGGGAGGAGATTCTCAAATTTTGTCTATACCATTAAAAAATAGCATATTTGCGAACTCAAATTTTTTGATAGAAGGACTTAATTTCATTCTAGAATTTAACAAAACTCAATGATAAAACGATTTATAGTAATCGTAGCTTTATTTTCGGGCTTTATAGCCGAAGCACAGGAAAACGTATCTTCGCCTTACTCATATTACGGAATTGGCTTAACCAACTTTAAAGGAACTGTAGAAAACCGATCTATGGGAGGATTGAGTATCTTTGCAGATAGCATACATATTAATATGCAGAATCCTGCAAGTTACGGGAGGTTAAAACTTACCAATTATTCAATTGGGGCGAGTCATGATCGTATCCGACTTGAAAGTGATGAGGCTAGTGATAACTCTAAGATCACTTCTCTTGATTATCTTTCGCTTGCCTTTCCCGTAAGTGATAGAGTAGGGATTGGATTAGGTGTGATACCTTATACCTCTGTAGGATACAGGATTCTTGATATGGATGAAGGTTCTGCCAGTTTTCTTGATGGTAGAGGAGGAATGAACAAAGTATTTCTCTCTGCAGGATGGGCAGTAACCGACGAATTAAGTATTGGTGTGGATGCCAATTATAATTTTGGTAATTTTCAGAATTCCCAGAGTATCAACCGCGAGGAATTGCAATATGGTACTACTGATGTAAATAGATCTGATATTAAAGGTTTTACCTTTAACTTTGGGGCTAATTATCAAAGAGATCTGACTGAAACCTTAAGATTACATGTTTCGTCGTCTTATGCTCCTGCAATGGATCTGGATTCAGAAAATTCCAGGGCCATTACCACGGTGGACTTCTCCAGTGGAACTGGCGCTATTATAGATTTGAGGGAACTGGACCTTAGTAATACCCAATTTGAGTTTCCTTCAAAGCTCTCATTTGGAGCCGGGCTTGGAGAGGTGAATAAATGGTTTATTGGAGCTGAATATGCTAGTGTAGGATCATCATCTTACGAAGACAGTTTCAGTTTTAGAGGTGATAATGGTGAATATGAAGATGCTTCTCAGTTTTCATTGGGAGGATTTTATGTTCCGCAATACAATTCGTTCTCAAGTTATTTTGAACGAGTAGTTTACAGGGCTGGATTCAGGTTTGATGAGACCGGACTTATTGTGAACGACGAATCTATAAATGAGTTTGGCATGTCTTTTGGATTAGGTTTGCCAGTTGGATCAAACTTCTCGAATATCAATTTAGGGATCGAGCTTGGGCAAAGAGGTACCAAGGATTCCGGATTAATTCAGGAGAACTTTTTAAGACTGTCTATAGGACTTTCTTTAAACGACAAATGGTTCACGAAGAGAAAATTTAATTAACCACTGCAATAACACATAAAAAGATGAAAAAAAGATTTCTAGCACTATTAACAATTGCCTTGTTAGGTTTAGAGTCTGTAAGTGCACAATCAGGAGATTGTACTACGATGGCTGCGTTAGCCTATGATGATGCAAAAGCAAAAAATTATGAGGCAGCTTACCCGGCTTTACAGAAGGTAAGAGAAGAATGCCCAAAATATAGCCTTGCTACATATCAATATCTTGAAAGAGCTATTGAAGACAAGATCGATAAGGCTGAACAGGGAGATAAGAAAGAATTAGTAGAGGAACTAATTGGAGTTTGGGAACAAAGACTTGAGCTTTATCCTGAAAAAACTTCAAAAGGTAAGATCTATTCAGATATAGCGTTGTTGAAGTTCGACAATAAGATCGGTGATAAGGAAGAGCAGTATATGGCTTTTGATAGAGCTTATACAGAAGACAAGGATAATTTTAAAAGTCCAAAAGGTCTTTATGCTTATTTCGACTTGATGGCTGAAATGCAGGATGAAGGTGAAAAAAGTCTTCAGGATGTTTTTGATAACTATGATAGAGTTTTCACTAAGATTGAAGAAGAAGAAAATGAGGCTGCCGAAAACCTTGCTCCATTATTACAGAAGCAGGAAGATGGTGAAGATCTTACTGCAAAAGAGCAAAAGCAGATCAAGTATGCAGAGATCAACCTTGCTAACTATAGTAAAGTTAAGGAAGCGATCAATGCCAAGCTTGGTGCAAGAGCAGATTGTGAAAACTTGATCCCGCTTTATAATAAGGATTTTGAATCTAAAAAGGGTGATGTTGCATGGTTGAAAAATGCCAACGCAAGACTTTCAGCTAAAGATTGTACAGAAGATCCTCTTTTTATCCAGGTGTCTGAAGCACTGCACAGATTAGAGCCTTCTGCAAAATCTGCTTACTCTTTAGGTCAGCTGGCTGAATCTGAAGGAGACAGAAATAAAGCTCTTGAATACTATAACGAAGCTGCAGAGCTTGAAACTAATAAATCTGATAAAGCGAAGATCTACTATAGAATCGCAAACAACTACAAAGAAAAAGGTAGTTTTGGTCAGGCGAGAACTTTTTATAGAAAAGCTCTTAACGAAAAGCCATCTTTAGGTAGTGCTTATCTTCAGATCGCAAGTATGTATGCACAGAGTGCAAACAATTGTGGTGAAGACGCATTCAGCAAAAGAGCGGTATACTGGTTGGCTGCAGATTATGCTTCCAGAGCTGCTAGAGTAGATCCATCTATCTCAAGTAATGCAAATCAGGCTGCTGCTGCATATAAAGGTAGAGCTCCGCAGAAATCGGATGTATTCCAGTCTAGCAAAAATGCTGGAGATGCAATCTCTATTGGATGCTGGATCGGTGAGACCGTTCGTATCCCTGCACTATAAATGAAACTTACATATAGCAATATAATTTCAGGCATTGTCACGCTCATAGGCGTGACAATGCTTTTTTCATGCGAAGGTAATTTACAGGAGGTAAGAGCCTTTAGTCTGGAGGAAGATGCTCCCCAGGCAATTGCGGAAGGCATCAACCTTAAATTTACAGATTCCGGCAGGCTTGTGGCTACACTTAAAAGTCCTAAAATGCTGGATTATACTAACAAGTCTTTTCCTTATCGAGAATTTCCTGATGGTGTCGAAGTTGAATTCTTTGATGAGCAAAACAAGAAAAACACGGTAAATGCCGACTATGGGATCGTATATGAGCAGACCAAGCTGATAGATCTTCAGGGGAATGTGGTTATTCTTACTGCCGATAGCACCAAATTAGAAGCCAGTCAGATATTCTGGGATCAGGATAGAAGCTGGATATTTACAGATAAACCAAACACCATTAGATTTCCGGATGGTTCTTATACAGATGATCTTGGTTTTGATTCTAATCAGGATTTCAGTAATTTTCGTTCAAGAACCAATACAGGTATACAAATAATAGAAGAAGAAAAGGATGAATAAATTTTTTAGATATTTTGAATATGCTTACCTGTTCTTTGCGGCATTCTTCATTTTCGAAGCAATAAGGATCTGGAATACCGAAAGAAACAGAGCCTATTTATTCCTGTTTTTCGTTTGTATCGCCATCTTTATGTTCTTCTTTAAAAGACGCTTCAGGCGTAAATATGAAGATCGTAATAAATAACCTGAATGGAGGTTGATATACTTATTATAATTTGTTCTCTACTGCTTTCTGCATTTTTCTCAGGGATGGAGATCGCTTATGTGTCATCCAACAAGATATTTATTGAAATTGAAAAAAGGCAGAACGACTTTCTTGCCAAGGTCTTAAAAAGACTAACCAAAAAACCATCAAAGTTTATTGCAACCATGCTGGTGGGGAATAATATAGCCCTGGTAGTTTATGGTTTTTTTATGGGGGATCTTTTGATGTCCTGGTTAAGTGGTATCGAAACAGAAAGCGGCTTTGTTAGATATCTCATTACAGATCTAAGTCTGCTTACCCAGACAGTGATCTCGACATTGATTATTTTACTTACAGCCGAATTTCTTCCGAAGGTTTTCTTTCAGCTCTACGCGAATCGTATGCTGAAATTCTTTGCGGTACCTGCCTATATTTTCTATATCATATTCAG
>CBDTXN010000209.1:0-4789 GCA_965364455.1 uncultured Flavobacteriaceae bacterium | reverse complement strand
GATAACGCCGTCAACCTCATTAAGAGTTTTTTCAACATGACTCCTACAACCATTACAAGTCATACCAGTTATTTTATAAGTACGGGTCATAGGTTTTCCCGAATGCTGTTCAGCATCTTCAGGTAACATAATATGATAATTTCCTCCTTCACTGGCCAGGGCATTCTCAAGCTTATGTAGCGGAACATGCTTTTTCATCTCTACTACCGCTTCAGCTTTTTCAAGATCTACGCTAACACCGGTCACCCCTTCAACATTAGAAAGAGTCTCTTCTACATGGCTTCTACAACCATTGCAGCTCATTCCCGTTATCTTATATGTATGTTTCATTTTTTTGAAGAATTGCCTCCTTATTTAGAAAGTTACGGAGTTTTAATTTTAGCTAAGGTAAGCGGCAAAAAAAAGAGAGGAATTTAAAATTATGGAAAAGTCTTTCGAAAAGTATAGAAATGCCAGAGGGGAATTTCTTCCCCTCTGACAATTGATTCTATGTTACGCTAAAAAACTTTCGCATGCAGCTACGCATTCTTTACAGGCTTTAGCGCAATCCTTGCAGTGCTGTGTATCATGTTTCCCACACTCGTCGGCACATGCCTGGCATACTTTTTTACAATATTCCACCAGGCCTTTTACATCCTTATACTCTGTTGCAAGGACCTGGTTCAAGGTAGAACATACTTCTGCACAAACTCTATCTAAGCGAATGCAGCCTTTCATCATTTTCACATTGTCTTCTTCCAGACAGGCATCTGCACAATAATTACAATTGTTAATACAGTTTCCCAATGCACTTATCAATTTCTCATTTCTCATAACTTGTTGAATTTATTGGTTATAACTCAAATGTAGAAATGACCGGGAAGAGACACTTTTAAAAAAATGCTAACATCTTTCAGTTTTAAAAGTTTTTAACTCAAATCCAGAATTATTAGGATTTTTTAGCATCTACAAGTTCCCAACTCCATCCATCTTGCTCTACAAGGGTCTTGAAAAGTTTACGGTTACTGCTAATTTCTTCTGAATATTGATTTGAATCCTGAGTCAGCATTTCCCTTTCTGAAAGTTGGTTGGTCCCTGAAAAGGATGGTTCTGAATTTACCGGATTTATATGTGTAACCTCAGCGATGACTTCAAAATAATTATCATAGGCCACAAAAAGCGGCTTGAGATTTTCATATCCGGGTCTATATTCTTCTTTCACTTCAAATGAAATGATCAATAAAGCCTCATATAACCTGGCCAGTTGAAGAATGACCGCATTTTTCTCTTTGTTATTATGGAAATAATGAATTACAGGGTAAGCTCGATGCTGCTGACTATATTTTATGATCGAATCTGAAAATTTATCAACATTCTTCAAAAGCGGATCAAAATTTTCTCCATTCCAACAGCTTATGATTATTTCTTCGGGAGTACTACCCAGAGTGCTCAAGGTAATTCCAAGCTTGCGCTGATCTATCACCGCAGAAAGTACCGGAATAAAATAGGTGACAGACATGGTGAGTAGAATTAAGCCGGTAAAGGAATAAATACTTGTTACTATCCTCCAAATATCGGCTGAAGCCACATAATCCCCCATTCCGAGAGTAGAAAGACTATAACCGCTATAATAGACTATTTGCCAGAAATTAGCAGGAATTTTGCTAGTGCTATCTATGATCGCTCCGGGATAGCCCGAAAAGATAAGGACGAGGCTCAACCATAAAAAGAAAACCCAAATTAAAACTATAGAAATGAGCAGGATATACCCCGTTCTAGATAATATCTTAGATCTACCATTGTTTCCTGAGATCTTCAGAAAAAGCTTCCAGAAAAAATGGGCGAACCGGCTGGTGAGCCATCCTCCTCCCTGCATGGAGAGCGTGGTTTGAAGAATATCGATGACAATAGCAAAATACAGGATGATCCCTGCGATTAAAAATAAACTCATAAATAGTTATTGGTCGGATTTCCGGGAAATTAAGAAATCACTCCACAACTTTATTATATAGAAATGCTAAAACCTTGGAAAGTGGGCCTTGTTAAATGGAATCGAGAGTCTTGCGGTCGCTGGCGTGCTTCTTTTTATATTCTGAAGGAGTAAGACCGGTAGCATTTTTAAAAGAAGTAGAGAGATAAGCCGGGGTGGAATATCCTAAATTATCGGCGATCATCGCGATGCTCCAGTCATCATAGTTAAGTAATTCTTTTACCCTTTCAATACGCACCGCGTTATAGAATTTCTGGATGCTTTGGCCTTCATTTTCGGTAAAGACATGGGTGATGTGACTGTAATCGTAATTAAGTTCTGAAGTTAACAAGCCCGAAAGTTTTTCTACGGAAGTATCTTCAGAATACACCTTTTCAATGATCAGGGATTTAATATTATTAATGAGTTTCTCATTGCGATCCTGTATGATCTCAAAACCAACCTTTTCAAATTCCTTCTCCAAAGCAATCCTTTCCCTGGGTTCCAGATCACGATTTAATACGGCCTGCCCCAAACTGACCTCTTTAAAAGGTATATTCATCCTGTTGAGAATATCCTCTACGGTCATAATGCATCGCTGGCACACCACGTTACGAATATTTATCGTCTTTTCTTCCAAGAAATTAATTTTAAAAGGATATCCAGACCGAATAAACCGGCCTGGATATCCGGTATTTCTATTCTATAGTTTCATCTACTCTTCCACACTTCAACATTTTATCTCCAAAATACGGATTTCTTATCTCTTCTGAAGTTGAGTACCAGTAATCTCCTTTTCCTTCAAATGCCATAGGGCAGAATTGCTTATAGATCTTTCCTGAAGAAATTTCTTGCTTTAATACAGGGTCCATAGCCGCGGTTAATTCAGAAAATATCTCCCTCTGCTTATTCACATCTTTCTCGGCCGCAATATTTCCAGCGATCGAAGCGATCTCAGGATTATTTGCTTCAAGGCTTGCCTGAAGTTCTTTGGCAGCTTCGGCAGCAGCTTCGGCATCTGTCTGCACCAAAGCATCTTTTACCTCAAGGTATTGGTTAAAGGCCTGCTTTACTCCGTCATTCTTAAATTCGGCAGTGGCTGCAGCCATGGTTTTTTCGGAATGTGTATGATCAGAATTTTCATGCATTTCGTGATCTTCGTGAGAAACTGCATCGTCTTTTTTCTTCTTTGAATCTCCGCAAGAGTACAACATTAAACTTCCTGCTACTAAACTCATCGTGATTAAACTTCTTAGTCTTATTTTCATTTCTTTGATTTTATTAAATTTTCAGTATTAATTTCTTTCTTAATTGTCTGTTTGGTTTCCTTAGCTTACAAAATTAGTAAAGTGTTTTTGTTACCTCTCCACAGGTAAGCATCGCGTCACCATAATAGGGGTTTCTCACCTCATAGCTTAAACTAAGCCAGTCTGCCCCAATATTATTTTTAGCCATAGGGCAGTGCTGAATATAAATAGTCTTATCCAATTCCATGTTTTGAGCGATCATGATAATTTGCTGAGAAAGGATCCTGAAATGTTCCCGCTGATTTTCCAGGCTTTTATTTTCTCTGATCGCACCCAGCATTTCCCTGGTCTTCTCAAGATGCTCCAAAAGCATTTCTGAAGAATCACCGGTTTCTATATTTTCCATTTTATCAAGGATCCCTGCAGCGACCCTTGAAACCTGTTCACTATCTGAAGCAACCAGAGCATCCTTCAAGTCAAAATAAGAATTCAGGACCGCCTTGAATTCAGCCTGAAAATCATCTGAAAGTTCCATCCTCATTTCCTCGGGGGCACTACTGCTGGTATTCTTATTCATCATGCTATTCTTTCCCTGAAGCTGAGCTGCAGCATCTACGGTAAAAGTTCCGTTGGTGACAACTTCAGCTCCACTTTCGAGTCCGCTTAATACCTGGTACGCCTCCCCGGAAGAATTACCCAACTTCACTTCTCTCATTTCAAATACAGGTTCATCGGTACTGGTCTTTACATATACCAGGGAGCGCTCACCGGTCCATAAAACTGCACTTCGTGGTACCTCCAGCAATTCGTTTTCTGGTTGTCCGCCTGCGTCCACTTCAGCCTGAACGAACATTCCGGGTTTTAGTTTATTTCCGGTATTATTTAATACCACTCTAACCTCCACTGTCCTGGATTCATTATTCAATAATGGATCAATAAAGGATATCTTCCCACTATAATCCTCATTGGGAAAAGCATTTACTGAAATATCCAGCATCTGGCCTTCCTCCAGGTTAGAGATCTGGGATTCGTAAGCATCAAAAACCGCCCATACCCTATCCAGTTTTGCAACCTTTAAAATCGGCATACCATCGTTAATATGAGAACCTTCTTCTACCATGATCTCTGTAACTGTTCCCGTAACATGAGAATAAACAGGAAACGAGCTGCGCACATTACCGGTTCTCTCGATCTCGTCAAGGATTTGATCGCTGATCTCCCAGTTTCTGAATTTATTCCTAACGGCTTTATATAGTCCCGGCTGGGAATTTTTAAGTTTAGCAGCCGTGATCAACTCCTGTTGTGCAGCAATAAGCGCCGGCGAATAAACATTGGCTATGGTCTGTCCCATGCTTACTTTATCACCTATAGTATTCACATAAAGCCTTTCAATCCTTCCGTTGAAATGAGCCGGCATCACAGCATTAAGATCTTTATTTACCTCTATTTTTCCGGAAAGATTGATCTTCCCTTTAATTCCATCACCAGCTCCCACGATGCTCGTCTGGATATGTTCCTGTTTCATAGCATTCTCGGTCATGCTGAATTCATTAGCCGCCAGGCCGTCAGAACTGCTTTCAGCAGGGATCAGATC
>CBDTXN010000208.1:0-4872 GCA_965364455.1 uncultured Flavobacteriaceae bacterium | reverse complement strand
ACACTGATGTTGCATAGCTATATGGTATCCGCAATAATGACAACGCAATTGATTGTTATGACTATGATAGGTAAGACTCACATCGCAATTAGGACATTGAGGGGAATGCCCGCAGGTATTACATTCCAGAATTGGTGAAAAACCCCGTCTGTTCTGAAACAGGATCACCTGTTCACCTTCCTTTAAACTCTTCCGGATTTCTTCGATCAGTCTATCGGAAAAATGCCCCGTCATTCTCTTTTTACGATGCGCGGTTTTGATATCAACCACTTCCACCTCTGGCATTAGAACATCCCCAAACCTCCTTTTAAGTTCAACAAGGGCATATTTATTATGCTCGGCGTTAAAATAGGACTCAATAGAAGGTGTGGCAGAACCCAAAACAATATTGGCCTGAAACATATTTGCTAAAACCACGGCTGCATCCCGGGCATGGTACCTGGGCGCAGGATCAAATTGTTTAAAAGTAGATTCATGTTCTTCATCAACCACTATAAGACCCAGGTCTTGAAATGGAAGAAAAACACAGGACCTTGCCCCTATTACAATTTTTCCTTTATCTGAATTATCCAGGACTTTTCTATAGATCTCAACTCTTTCGTTTATGGAATACTTGCTATGGTAAACCAGAACCTTGTCACCAAAATAATTCTGAAGTCTTTTTATTAACTGAGTGGTAAGCGCTATTTCCGGTAATAGGTATAGCGCCTGCTTACCTTTATTTATTGCCTCTTCAATCAGTTTAATATAGATCTCCGTTTTGCCAGATGAAGTTACACCATGGAGCAAGCAAACTTTATCCTGTTCAAAATTTCCCTTTATAGCCATAAAGGCCTGCTGCTGGGATTTATTCAGATTTATCTCATGGGATTTAATCTCACCAGAAAAGGCCACCCTATCGATTTCTTCATAAAATTCCTCGAAAATATTCTTATCTATAAGACTTTTTAGAACTCCAGGACTTGCACCCGACTCTTCAAGCAATCTCTTTACTTTCAAAGATTTTTTACTTTTCGCCGTGAGCGAAAAATAGGTGAAAAGTATTTCCCTTTGTTTTGGAGCCCTGGTAAGCTCGTCTAAAAGTTTGTGCATTTCACTTTCAGCCTGGAAGGCGGGGTTCAACCTTACATACCTAACTTCCTTTGGCTTAAACTGCTCATATATTTCCTGGTTTAAATTCACCAGGTCTTTGGCAACGAGTTTATTAAGTACAGGTAAAACTTTTTTCCGATCAAGTAATTGCTCAATCTCCTGGATCTTCATGGAAGATTGCCTCTGCAGAGCCTCCACTATCAAATATTCATCATCTGAAAGATCTAATGTATCGGGATCAATCTTATTGGCCAGTTTTACGATGCTTTCGCTTTCGAGTAAAAAAGCCCCTGGCAAAGCTGCACGCATTACCTCGCCCTCAGTACAGAGATAATAAGTAGCCAGCCAATTCCAGAATTTTAACTGCTGATTAGTTAAAAGTGGTCTCTCATCAAGAATCTGGTGAATAGGCTTTGCTTCGTAAACTTCCGGTGGATCCTGATGGACAACCGCCACAATACCAGTATAGATCCTGTTCTTTCCGAACTGAACCGCCAAACGCATTCCCGGTTTTATAAACAGAACCTCTTCTTCAGTAAGACTATAGGTAAACCTGTTATCTAAAGGTAGTGGCAGGATTAGGTCGGCGAAATAGGACATTTAAAACTGGTTAGTTTATAAAAAGGAAAAAGCTGTTCTTAAATCCAGCTTACTCTCTAACTATTAAATTCAAAAATATTAAGAATCTTTAGTTTATTGAAAGTAAAACTGAAAGTTTAAGATCAGCTTTTTATTTCTGAAAAATACTATTCGGCTCTACGCCATTCTTTGGTTTTATAAAAAAAGGAAATATAGCCTCTGATCTTTAAAATATCCGGATTATCTTCATCCAGCCAGATCTTGCAACGATACTTTTTTCCTGTCTTTGGATCTACAATGGAACCTCCAACATATTCGTCACCTTCTTTTTCAAGGCCTTTCATTATTTCCAAACCCTGTACGGGTTCATTTTTAAGTTCTCCTTCGCATTTTGTACAAATACGATCACGGTCTTCTTCTTTTACAATATGATCCACCTTTCCGAAGATCTTATCATCTTTTTCATAGACCATAACAATGGAGTTCACCTTACCTTCTTCATTCCTGTTTTCCCATTTACCGAGTACGGATTGTGCCTGAAGCGGAATGTTCAGAAACAGTGAAAGAAAGAATATTAAGGCCGAATTTTTCATATTATTTACCAAGCATAGCTTCTTTAAGATCGTCGTCGGCAGGTTTGTTAGATAACCAGATTCCGAATAGAGCTTTTTTGAAATCCATTCCCTTGATATTTCCTAGTTCCTTATCATTCTTGTATACCACTACGCCCTGAGAAGGTATATATACAATATCGAATATATCACCCCTGGTGATCTCTTCCATAAAGAACCCTTTGAATTTTTTGATCTCTGCCGATAAAGGTTTCGTATTACCACCGGTAGAATTTTCAAAACCGTCATTTACAGCTTCAACCATTTTATCGCTGGTTATTAGCTTGGAAACAATATGAAGTTTAATACTCATTGCTTCATCTGCAGAGATAATTGCCGAAGCATCTGAAGATTTGTTGGAAAGGTACAAACCACCGGCATAGAGGTCTATCCATAGTTTCTCTCTTACTCCAGCTCCATTTAAATTAAGTGTTTGACCCTGGAAGGATTCACTGTTTGGAAGGTTTACGCCACCTACTTCGGTTTGTGCGAAGGTTAAGCCAGCACTCATAAGTGCAATAAAAACAAAAATTATTTTTTTCATTATTTAAGGTTTAATTTGGTTTAAAGTTATTTAAATTTTCTTTTCAGTTTAATCAATGACGCATTAAGTTCAAAACCAAGAAGTAACATATTGGAATTGAGCCATATATAAAACATCAATATCAAAAGGGCGCCAATAGAACCATACAATTCGTTATAACTTGAAAAGTTTGTTATGTACAAACTGAAAAAAAATGTGGTTATCATTATCAAAATAGTCGTAAACAGTGCCCCTACTGAAAAAAACCGGGCTTTCCTGGCTTCACGTGTACCAAAATAATAAAGAATAGCTACTGCTGTATAAATAAGAACCACAAAGGCTATATAATTAATAATATTCGCTCCAACTCCTTCAGCTTCCACAATTCCCAGATCACTAAGATCATCTATCACGTAGGTAATATAAACTGCGCCTATAACTGAAATAAGCAACAACAGTGCCAGTATAAGAGAAACCCCCACGGCTACCGCATATTGCCTGGGAATAGATCTGTTCGTACTTGTGTGATAACTAAATTCAAAACCGGTAAATATAGCATTCACTCCATTGGTCATTAAAAATATGGAAAGAATGAAAGCTGCAGAGAGCAACCCACCCCTTGGAGTACTGGCAATATCTTCGAAAATATTACCGAAGAAATCTGAAGTTTCGGGTGGCAATAAATTATCCATAAACACTAAAAACTCCAGTTGAAAATCATCAATGAAGGTTATATAAGGTATGAGGTTAAGCACGAATAACAAGAAAGGGAAAATTGCCATGAAGAAGCTAAAGGCAATCGAACTGGCCCGGGTAGAAAAAGTTCCTTTTACGATCCCACCCCAATAAATTATCCAGAGATTATAAAGCGTTAAACCATCTAAACCCGGTAAAACTATCTTTTTGGTTTCTCTTTTCCACCATTCAGATAATTCATCGAGTTTGCTTTTAAGCGCTTTTTTAGAGGCCATATTAAACGGCTTTTAAACTCAGGTCAAGATTAGATACAGAATGAGTTAAAGCTCCGCTAGATATAAAATCTACTCCACATTCAGCGTAATTTCTAGCTGTTTCGAGAGTAATCCCACCGCTTGATTCTGTAAGACATTTACCATCGATAAGTTTCACCGCCTTTTTTGTTTCTTCATAATCAAAATTATCGATCAGTATTCTATATACACCATCAGACTTAATGATCTCTTTTATTTCGTTCATGTCACGGGCTTCCACGATGATCTTTAGGTCCAGGCTATTATTTTTCAGGTAGTCCTTGGTCTTTTGAATAGCCTTTGTAATTCCGCCTGCGAAATCAATATGATTATCCTTTAACATAACCATATCGTATAAGGCAAATCGATGGTTCTCCCCTCCTCCAATCTTCACCGCCCATTTTTCCAGAGCACGAATTCCAGGAGTGGTCTTTCGGGTATCCAAAACTTTTGTGCTGGTACCTTCCAGTTTTTTGACAAATTTTGAGGTTTTGGTAGCGATAGCACTCATTCGCTGCATGGCATTTAGGACCAATCTTTCAGATTTTAGGATAGACTGAGAGCTTCCCTCTACAAAAAATACAATATCACCATGCTTAACTGGATCTCCGTCATTTAATTTGATCTCAAGTTTAAGATCTGGGTCAACATACTCAAATACTCTTTTAGCAAACTCCACACCGGCAAGCACACCCTGATCTTTTACCAATAACTTTGCTTTTCCGGTCGCATCTTCAGGAATACAGGCTAAAGAACTGTGATCACCATCACCAATATCCTCTCTGATCGCATTTTTTATAATTAATTCAATTTCTTTTTCGAATTGTTCCGGTGAGATCATATTCTCTGCTTATTTTTGTAAATGTAGTAAAGTCTGTACTAAAATCACGGGATGACCATAAAATTAGTCTGTATAGGAAAAACAGATAAAAAAGAACTCCAAGAACTTATCACTATCTATTCAGATAGACTTCAGCATTATATCAAATTTGAATTTGAAATTATACCCGATCTCAAAAAGATTAAGAATCTGGATGAAAATCAACAGAAATCTAAAGAAGGTGAAGTGATCCTTTCT
>CBDTXN010000207.1:0-4895 GCA_965364455.1 uncultured Flavobacteriaceae bacterium | reverse complement strand
TCTAAATACTGCTACCTCCTGTCTTTCCCAGGATAGTAGATCTGAAGGTCCATACACTTTTAAATCTGGCGACCCAAACGGAATAGGAAAATGGTATATGGGTAGAGAGATCTCTCATGTTATGGGTTACCAGGGAATCAGGTGGCTGGAACGCCAGGAAAGAGAGAAAGAGGAAAACACCTCGAAACTATTAAAGAATATGAATATCCAACCAGATGATATCATTGCCGATATTGGTGCAGGCTCAGGTTACCATGTTTTTAAAATGGCTACTATGGCTCCGAAAGGTGAAATTTATGCTGTAGATATTCAGGAGGAGATGCTGAAGGCCATGCGAAGTAAGAAGGATGAGACAAATATTGAGAACGTGAATTTGATCAAAGGAGATGAAAAAACTGTGAACCTTCCCGAAAATAAAGTTGATAAGGTATTAATGGTAGATGTTTACCATGAATTTTCCTTTCCGGTCGAGATGATGTCTTCGATTAAAAGTTCTTTGAAAGACGATGGGGAAGTTTACCTTATCGAATATCGGGGTGAAGATAAAACGGTGCCGATTAAAGAATTACATAAAATGACAGAGGAACAGGCAGTAAAAGAAATGAATGCTGCCGGGTTTAAATTAAAATCTAATATTTCAAATCTTCCCTGGCAGCATTGTATGGTCTTTGTCAAAAAGTAATCCTTCGCTTAAGATTTCTTATCCACTATAGTGCTGGAAGCCTGTGAAGTTGGCATTACCGTAAGGTCTGCTATATTCACATGATAAGGACGGGTAACTACAAAGTGAATAATGTCTGCGATATCTTCAGGTTGTAAGGCTTTAAAACCCTGGTATACTTTTTCGGCTTTATCAGAGTTCCCTTTAAATCTTACATCACTAAATTCGGTTTGGGTTAGACCGGGATTAACCGCGCCTACACGTATTCCATTTCCGTTGAGATCTATTCGCATTCCCTGGTTGATAGCATCCACTGCATGCTTGCTGGCGCAGTAAACGTTGCCATTAGGATAAACTTCTTTTCCCGCAGTAGAACCAATATTGATGATGTGACCAGATTTTCTCTGCATCATCCCTGTGATAACAGCTTTGCTTACATATAATAAACCTTTTACATTAATATCAAGCATGGCATCCCAGTCGTCCATATTTCCATTTTGAATGGGATCAAGTCCGTGGGCATTCCCTGCATTATTAATTAGAATATCTATTTCCTTGAAATCCTCTGGAAGAGACTCTATATTCTGTAGAACTTCATCTCTGTTCCTCACATCAAAATTGAGGATGTGTACCGAAGTTTCCACAGATAGTTCGTCTTTTAGTTGTTCCAGACGGTCTTTTCGCCTTCCGCAAAGTATTAGTCGAAATCCGTGTAGGGCAAATCTTATAGCTGTGGACTTTCCAATTCCACTTGTAGCGCCGGTTATTAAGGCAGTTTTCATCTTTTCTATTTTAAATTCTAAGGTAATAAACTGTTCGAGATCATTTCTCGAAGGTCTATTAAAGCAGGGTTAAGTTCCGTTAAATTTCGTTAAATAAAAAAACTTCGGGAAATCTTGCATGGTGCTTGCCGTTATCCTGCCAGAACTAATAAAATCTACTTATGAGATATTTGAAAAATGTAACTTTTAAAAGCTTATTGATGGCAACTTTCATTTCCCTTGGATTAACAAGTTGTAGTGATGAAGACAGTGAAGATGTAACTAATGGTGGTTCAGCAAATCTAACTGTGAGAATGACCGATGCACCCGGAGATTACGATGCTGTTTTTGTTGATGTCCAGGACATCGAAATTCATGTGGAGGCCGATAGTGAACTTGAAGCAGAAGCAGATGTAGATGGTGATGGATGGGTAAGTGTAGAAGACGTTCAAGCAGGGGTTTATGATCTTTTGGAACTAACCGGAGGAGTTTCTCAGTTACTTGCAGATACAGAAGTGCCTTCAGGCTATGTAAGTCAGATGCGTTTAATCCTTGGGTCTAATAACACGATCGTGGTAGACGGTGTTGAACAACCATTGAACACGCCAAGCGCAGAGCAATCTGGGCTTAAACTTCAGGTAAATCAGAATTTTGAAGAAGGTGAAAATTACGCTTTTCTGCTTGACTTTGATGTAGACAAATCTGTAGTTGCTCAGGGTAACGGTGGTTTTAACCTTAAACCAGTAATAAGACTTTCTGCTGAAGCTGATGCAGGGGAAGTTGTTGGTAGTGTTGTACTACCTGCAGACCTGGAAATGTCAGTTCAGAGTCTTGTAGTTTTAACTGGAGATACTGCAACTATCTCGGCTTATACCGATGCTGAAGGTAACTTCTCGTTAAACGGAGTTCCTGCGGGAGTATATAGTCTGGAAGTAATTCCTGAAGCAGATGCAAATCTTGAAAACTATGCTATAGGGACTGTTGAAGTGAAACCAAACGAAACAACCGATCTTGGTGAGCTTAGTCTCTAATTTTCCTTAACCGGAACTTTGATGAAAAGGCAGTACTTCTAAGTACTGCCTTTTTTATTTTAACTTAAATTTAACAACCGTAAATCCAATAAATTTTCAATTTGCGACGCTTACAACAAGTACGTATATTCACGACATCAAAATCTGAAAATCATGATGGAAAACGATTCATCTGTTGATATCGCCAGTATTAACGAGAAAATTGAAAAGGAGAGTGCTTTTGTAGACCTGCTCACCCGCGAAATGAACAAAGTTATCGTAGGGCAGAAGCATATGGTAGAGCGCTTACTTATTGGTTTGTTGGGTCAGGGACATATTCTCCTGGAAGGTGTTCCCGGTTTAGCCAAGACCCTTGCTATAAACACTTTATCTCAGGCTGTTCACGGAAGCTTCAGCCGTATACAGTTCACGCCAGATCTTTTACCTGCCGATGTTGTTGGTACAATGATCTATAATATGAAAGTGAACGATTTCAGCATTAAGAAAGGACCGATATTTGCGAATTTCGTCCTTGCAGATGAGATCAACCGTGCACCGGCCAAAGTTCAATCGGCTTTACTGGAGGCAATGCAGGAGAAACAGGTAACCATTGGTGATGAAACTTTTATCCTGGATAAACCATTCCTGGTAATGGCCACCCAAAACCCGGTGGAGCAGGAAGGAACTTATCCTTTGCCTGAAGCACAGGTAGACAGGTTTATGCTGAAAACCGTTATCAATTATCCTCAAATGGCCGAGGAGCAAATGATCATCAGAGCAAATCTAAAAGGAGCTTTTGAAAAAGTAAATCCTGTTGTAGACCTGGAGCAGATCCTGAGGGCTCAAAGTACGGTTAGGGAAGTATATATGGATGAGAAGATCGAGAAATACATCCTTGATATCGTATTTGCTACCAGGACTCCGGAAAAATATAATCTTGAAGATATAAAACCTTTGATCAGTTTTGGAGCTTCCCCTCGTGGAAGTATCAACCTTGCTGTTGCTTCTAAATGTTACGCATTTATTAAGCGCAGGGGCTATGTAGTGCCTGAAGATGTTCGTGCAGTAGTACATGATGTTCTTCGTCATAGAATAGGGATCACTTACGAAGCCGAAGCTGAAAATATTACTTCAGAAGATCTTATAAATAAGATCGTGAACGAAATTGAAGTGCCTTAGCAATTAACAATTCCCAGTTACATCAACTCATTGTTGATAGATTATTGAAAATTGTTTATTGAAGAGATGGATACAAAGGAACTCCTTAAAAAAGTTAGAAAGATTGAAATTAAGACCCGCAGGCTGAGCGATCACGTCTTTGGCGGGGAATATCATTCTACATTTAAGGGACGCGGAATGACCTTTAGTGAGGTTAGACAATATCAGTTTGGTGATGATGTTAGAAGTATTGACTGGAACGTTACGGCCCGATATAATGAACCTTTTGTAAAGGTTTTTGAGGAGGAAAGGGAACTCACCATGATGCTTATGGTAGACGTTTCCGGCTCTGAAATGTTCGGGACCCAAGAACAGTTTAAAAAAGAGGTAATCACCGAGATCGCCGCTACACTTGCTTTTTCTGCGACTAACAATAATGATAAAATTGGGCTGATGCTTTTTTCAGACCGAATTGAGCTATATATACCACCTAAAAAAGGAAGATCTCACGTGTTGAGAATAATCAGGGAACTCCTTGAATTCAAACCTGAAGGAAAGAAAACAGATATCACCGGTGCCTTAAAATATCTTTCCAATGTCATGAAGAAGAAGGCGATCGTGTTTTTACTTTCAGATTTTATGGCAGATGATTATCAACATACACTTAAGATCGCTTCAGGAAGACATGATATGACCGGGATACGGGTTTTCGATAAAATGGAGGAGGCTATTCCCAACCTGGGAATTGTTCAGATGCAGGACGGGGAAACCGGGGAATATATTACCGTAGATACAGGTTCTAAATCTGTACGCCGGGCTTATTCAAGATATTATCACGATCGTGTGAACTACTTTCATCAAAGTTTTTCTGTAAGTGGTGCCGGGACAATAAACAACCGGACAGATCAAAGCTATGTAAAAAAATTACTGGGCTATTTTAAAAGAAGGGCTTAAAAAAGGAAATGTTTAAAAGAATTACAGATACATATTCAACAATAAATCTCCCCGGTTTTCTGGGCTTTGCGGTTCTCGTATGCTTGATTTTAAAGGTTGATTCGGCTTCTGCCCAGAAGGTATCGGCAAAAGTAGATTCTACGACCATAAAAATCGGTGAACAGATCAAATATCAGATAGAAGTTGAATCTAATCCTGAAGACCTGGTGGTTTTTCCTGAAGGTGAAACTTTTTCTCCTCTGGAAGTTTTAGAATCACTGGAAGCAGATACGATTCAGGAGAACGGAAATTAGAGGGTGCTGAAAGAGTATTTTCTTACACAATTTGATTCGGGTAAATATGTTATTCCAA
>CBDTXN010000206.1:0-4995 GCA_965364455.1 uncultured Flavobacteriaceae bacterium | reverse complement strand
CGCATTTGCTGCATCGCCATTTGATGGGAAGCGGCATTTTCAGAATTGATAAGATCGGCCACAGCTTCTGCCTGGCTAAGATCCATTTTTGCATTCAGGAAGGCCCGAAGAGTAAACTCTCCGGCTTCGGCAGAACGGCATCCTTTCCTGATCAATAATTGAATGATCTCCTGCTGTATATAAGGACTCCCATGACAGGATAATTCCACGGTCTCCTCACCGGTATAGGATTTCGGTGCTCTAAAAACACTAGCAAGAACTTCATCTATAGTAAGTTCTCCATCCATAACATTTCCCAGGTGAATTGTGTGTGTTGGTTGATCTTTCAGTGGCTTTTTACTTTTTGCCTTAAAAAGAGGAGCAACAATCTTAATCGCGTCCGGGCCGGAAACTCTAATTACCGCAATAGCACCAGCACCTGAAGGTGTGGCAAGGGCAACAATGGTATCATTCAATTTCATGTAGCAAATTTATAAAAGAAATTCTTGCTAAGGCTAATTCTGTAACAAAGCTGGTTTTTACTCGTCTTTTATATAGACACCATCATTAACCATCAAAACTTAAAAAATGAGAGAAGACAATCAAATGTTAGTCATGACGCACCTAAGCCAGTTATTAGACCTGGTTACCGGTATTGGAGGATTTATCGTTCCGCTAATCCTATGGCTAACTCAGAAAGATAAAGTAGCCGGAATGGATATGCACGGTAAAATGATCCTGAACTTTCAAATAAGCCTCTTTATTTATTCCATTATTTGTATCCCGCTTATTCTATTATTCGGGCTGGGAATTCTGGGATTGATTATAATAGGCCTTATTGCCCTTATTTTACCAATAATGAATGCTTTAAAGGTTAGTAATGGTGAGATGCCATATTATCCTTTAACCATTGAATTCTTAAAGTAAAAAATTGTAGTTGGTTTTTTCAGTTGAAATGAAAAAGCCCCATGCTTCGGCAAGGGGCTTTTTCTATTTTTGAATATATGGTTTTCTAGTTGTTAAGCATAACCGGCATTACCAGCATGGTGATCTTTTCACCAGGATCTAATCCGTCTACAGGAGTCAAAATACCAGCTCTGTTTGGTAAGCTCATTTCCAGCATTACTTCATCTGCAGTTAAGTTGCCTAACATTTCTATAAGGAATCTTGAATTGAAACCAATCTGCATATCATCTCCCTGATAAGAACAGGTTAAACGCTCTTCAGCCTTATTGCTGTAATCCACATCTTCTGCAGAGATATTCAGCTCGGCACCAGCGATCTTTAATCTTACCTGGTGAGTTGTTTTATTTGAGACAATAGAAACCCTTCTCACAGAACTTACGCCTTGGTTTCTTTCTATCGTTAGTTTATTTGGATTCTCCTTCGGAATTACTGCTTCGTAATTTGGATATTTTCCGTCGATAAGCCTACAGATCAACTGTGTTTCATCAAATGTAAACTTTGCGTTAGAATCGTTATACTCAATTAGTACTTCAGATTCGCTTCCGGCCAGGATACCTTTCAAAAGATTCAAAGGTTTTTTAGGCATGATGAATTCAGCAGCCTGGTTCGCCTTGATATCTTCTCTGGAATATTTTACAAGTTTGTGTGCATCTGTAGCCACGAAAGTAAGTCCGTCTTCCTTAAACTGAAAGAAAACACCACTCATTACCGGTCTAAGATCGTCATTTCCTGAAGCGAAAATGGTCTTGGAAATAGCAGAAGAAAGAATATCAGCTTCAACTATAGTACTGCTTGGTTCTTCAAGTTCTACCGGATTAGGGAATTCCTCACCATCAGCGTATGCAAGAGCATATTTACCGTGATTGGAACTTAATTCTATGGTATTGTTATCTTCAACTACAAAGGTTAGTGGTTGCTCAGGGAAAGTCTTTAAAGTGTCTAAAAGTAATTTCGCAGGAACGGCAATTTTTCCTTCAGAATCAGATTCTACCTTAAGTTTCGCAGACATTGTAGTTTCAAGATCTGAAGCAGAAACTGTAAGTTCATCGTTATTAAGATCGAAAAGGAAATTGTCTAAAATCGGTAACGTGTTACTGTTATTGATTACCCCTCCAAGTATTTGTAGCTGTTTCAGCAGATAGTTGCTGGATACAATAAATTTCATCGGCTTTTATTGATTTATTTTGAATCAATTACAAATATATTTTAATATGTCAAAAATACAGGCTTGTTGGGCTAGATTTTATTAACAGGATTTGATCTTGAAAATGATCTAAAAAACCTAAAATCAGTATGTTGTGAAATTAAACTGAATTAAAATTGTTAATATGTACTTGTTAAAATAATCAGGGCTTTGTACTGGAGCTTTACTTTACATATTTCTGCTTTCTATAGAATCTGAAAGCAAAGCCAAAAATAAGTAACAGGACGAGGGGACCTGCAAGATTTATCAATTGCCATTTTTCTCTCTGTGCAGCGGCTTTTTCTTTATCAAGAAAGGCAAGGTTGATCTCCTTTGATCTGATATCTATAAGGCCGGTATCATCTAAAAGGTAATTGACGGCATTTAATAAAAACTCCTTGTTTCCGTAAGTATTACCGGTATATCTCTGGTATCCGAGTTCTAAAGCCTTTCCGCTCTGAATATCATTCTTTATCACATCCCCGTCTGAAATGACCAGCATTCTGGAATCTATGCCCTCATCCTTATGCCCGTCTATCTTAAATGGTTTAATTCTATTCTTATAGACCGATCTGAATTTTCCTTCAAGTAATACCGCCAGTGGCTGTTCGCCGGAATTGTAGGTGCTGATATCTGGTTTCTTACTAACCAAATCCAGGCTTATCTGTGCAGGAACGCCTTCCAGTTTTGTTTTTGGAGAACTGCTTAATAGAATTGTTTTTTTAATATCATTCGCCAAAGTATCGATAGGATTGGCATATTCGAATTTTACTGCCTCGATATTGTTGATTATCGGGTGGTCGTTTGGAGAACTTGTCAACGGACTATAGAACCACGGATATGGATTAAATCTTGTATTTTGTCCGCTTCCACTTGCCAGAACAATAGGAGCAGAGTAGAGGTCGTTCACTAATTCAGGGTTAATTCGGACTCCATAAGAAAAAAAGTAATCGCCCAGGTTGAGGTTTTTGGGAAGGGCGATAGCGGTTCCTCTTTCATTAAAAAGACTGTCCGTTTCCATGTTGGTAGTTTCGGCTAACCATAACAATCTGCCGCCATTCATTAAATATTGATCCAGCACATATTTTTCATTTTCTGAATATGGCTGTGTAGGCTTAGGTTCCAGGATCAGATCATATTCCTTGAGGTCTTCCAGTGTTTTTTGTGGATTTATGGCTGCGGAATCCAGGGTGAAAGGAGCCATGAAATAATACTCCTGGATGGTCTTTATAAAATCTGCGATCTGTCCATCGGGAAGTTCACCATTTCCTCGCATCACTGCGATCTTCCTTTTTCGCGGATAGATCAATTTGCTTAATCCATCGGCGAGTGCATATTCCAGTTGCTGTACCGAAGCATTTACTCTTTCTTCGTCGGTAGCACCGATCTGATTTTTTAATAATGGAATTTTAACTGTAGACTCTCCAAAATTAGCGATGGCCCATGGAAAAATAATGCTTTCACTGTTCTTTCCGTTTTCCTGAACATTCAGTCTTGCCGGGGTCATTCCCATTTTATAGAATTCTTCGGCTATGGCATTCGCATCACCACCTTCTTCCATAGGATCTATAAAGTTGAATTTTATATTTCTATTAAAGGCTGAAAATTCTTCCAGCATCTGCCGGGTCTCATTTTGTAATCTTCTGAATTCTGAAGGAAAATTACCTTCGAGGAAAACATCAAAAATTACCGGCTGTTTTACATCTCCAACTATATTTTTAGCAGCAGGAGACAGGCTGTATCTCTGGTCCTGGGTAAGATCAAATCTCAGGTATAATTCTGAGGCAAGAAAATTTGCAGCTATAAGAATAACCAGCAGGATAAGTAAAGATTTTATCTTATTGGGTTTCTTCATTATCGCCTGTTCTTGGTTCCTGAAAGATTGATCTCTGTTAATTTCAAAAACAGGAATATTAAACTTAGAAAATAAACGATGTCCCTGATGTCTATCACTCCACGGCTAATACCTTTGTAATGAAAGCTGATACCAAGGGATTCAACAATATAACTGGAAGTGCCAAAAATATTGGTTTGGCTTATGCCTTCAAATCCATAATAACAAACAAAACAAAGAAATACAGCAAGTAAAAACGAAACGATCTGATTCGAGGAAAGACTGGAAGCGAATATTCCTATGGCAGCATAACAGCCACCCAGAAAAACAAGTCCAATATAGGAGCCTATGGTTGCTCCAACATCAAAATTGCCTACAGGTCTTCCCAACTGACTTATAGTTAATACATAAAGTAAGGTTGGGATAATTGCCAGAATGACCAGCGTTAGGACGCCTAAATACTTCCCTGCGATCAATTTCCAGAGTCCGATCGGTTTAGTAAGCAGGATTTCCATGGTACCCATGCGCCTTTCATCGGAAAAACTTTTCATGGCAATTGCTGGAATAAGAAATAAAAAGATCCACGGGGCTAGACTAAAGAAAGGCTTTAGATCTGCAAACCCGCTATCAAGTATATTATAACCTCCTGAAAAAACGAATAGAAAGAATCCGCAGGCAATAAGAAATAACCCAATCACGAGGTAACCCGTAAGGGACGAAAAGAAGGATTGTATTTCTTTATTAAGTATCGCCAGCATACTTTCAATTATCAATTATCAATTATCAGTTGGTTCTTTGTCATTCCGATTATAGGGAGAAATCTCAAATCTAACATCTCAATACTCACTTCTATTTACTCAAGACTAACCAGTTTATCAACGCTCCAGGCTTCAGGTTTTTCATTAAACAATACTTTTGTATTTGCCCAGACATTTTTAAATAGCTCAGAATTTCTGTAATTCTCAAGAGCTTCTTCATCTTTCCAGTAACTATACGTGAAAAATTGATTTGTATTGTCCTTTCCTCTGTAGAG
>CBDTXN010000205.1:0-5007 GCA_965364455.1 uncultured Flavobacteriaceae bacterium | reverse complement strand
AAAATTCCGTGGCAAAATATTATAAAAACGTTATGGGCTTCGATGGTTGGAGATTTGATTATGTTCTAGGATTCGAACCATGGGTGGTTAAAGCCTGGCTGGATGAAGTTGGCGGATTTTCTGTTGCTGAACTTTGGGATGGTAGAGCTTCAGTACTTGAAGATTATGTTGAGGAAACTGGAAGCGGTGCTTTCGATTTTGCAGCATTTTATAAACTTGAAGAGGGACTGGACCGTAACGAAGACCTAACTAAACTTACCGAAGCCATGCTTTGGCAGTCTTACCCGGAAAAAGCGGTTACTTTTACAGCGAACCATGATACCGAAAAAGACACGAACGAGGATAACAATATCATGCGCTCAAACAAGATGAAAGCCTACTCTTTTATACTTACGCACCCCGGATATCCTTCTGTTTTTTACCTGGATTACGAAGATGAGGAGTTTAAAGAAGAAATTCAGAACCTTATTTCAATTCATAACAGCCTGGCAACTGGAGAATTAGAAGTGCTTCATGCAGACAATGATGAATATGTAATGAAAAGAAGTGGAACAGGCACAAATCCTGGATTAATTCTCTATATTAGCATCAGCAACAGTACCAAAAGAAGGACTGTAAGTTCAAACTGGAATAATGTTACCCTTATGGATTATAGTGGTAACACAACATATAACCCTACCTCCGATGAAAATGGGATGGTTCAGATCGAAGTACCGGCAAACGGATACGCTATTTACTCGATCACCAAATAACCTTTTATTTTGAATTTTCATAGGTGTTAATTCAAAGAAGGCCCCGCCATATGTGGGGCCTCTTTTTTTTAAAAAAATTTCAGATAATTCTTTTGGTTTCCTAAATGTATTTCTTCATTGTAACTCAAACAGAGTTTTTCAAATATGAAAATTATAATTTTCATTATTTGTCAACTTTCTATTGTTAGTAATTTTTTAGTTTACTGGTAATCAATATATTAACAGTTTTTTCTTGATAACTTTTTCTAAACGATTTGTTAATTGTCTCAATTCTTTGTTTAGATTTATACCATCATAAAACGAAATTCTAACCTAAAAATCTCATATATATGCCTGTAGAAGAAAAACCAGTCGTTCCAAAAACCTATAGCCAGGACCAGGCCTATGAAGCATCTTTAAAATATTTTAAAGGTGATGATCTTGCCGCCAGAGTTTGGGTAAATAAATATGCCCTTAAAGATTCTGATGGTAACATTTATGAACTCACTCCAGATGATATGCACAGACGTATCGCTAAGGAGATCGCCAGAGTTGAAAAGAAGTATCCAAATCCGATGACCGAGGATGAAGTTTTTGATCTTATCAAGAATTTCAAATATATCGTGCCTCAGGGAAGCCCGATGGCCGGAATTGGAAATCCTTTCCAGGTAGGTTCTCTTTCTAATTGTTTCGTAATAGGAAATGAAGGAGATTCAGATTCTTATGGTGGGATCATGAAAATAGATCAGGAGCAGGTGCAGTTAATGAAGCGTCGTGGTGGAGTTGGTCATGACCTTTCTCACATACGCCCGAAGAGTTCTGCAGTAAAGAATTCAGCACTTACTTCTACCGGAATTGTTCCTTTTATGGAGCGTTATTCAAACTCTACCAGGGAAGTTGCTCAGGATGGTAGACGTGGAGCTTTGATGCTTTCGGTTTCCATTAACCACCCGGATGCTGAAGATTTTATCGATGCTAAAATGGAACAGGGGAAAGTTACAGGCGCCAATGTTTCGGTTAGAATCGACGATAACTTTATGAAAGCCGTTAAAAATGACGGTAACTACACTCAGAAATATCCTGTTTTTAGCGATAATCCTAAATTTCAAAAGGATATTGAAGCTAACAAGCTTTGGAAAAAGATCGTACACAACGCATGGAAATCTGCAGAACCGGGAATCCTTTTCTGGGATACCGTGATCAACGAATCTGTGCCAGATTGTTATGCAGATCTTGGATATAAAACCGTTTCTACCAATCCATGTGGTGAGATTCCTCTATGTCCTTACGATTCATGTCGTCTACTTGCGATCAACCTATACTCTTATGTAGAGGAGCCATTTACAGATAATGCGCACTTTAACTACGAGCTATTCAAAAAACATATTGGAGCGGCACAAAGGATCATGGACGATATTATTGATCTTGAACTTGAAAAGATCGATAACATCCTGGCTAAGATAGATTCAGATCCTGAAAACGAAGAGATCAAAGCTGTAGAGAAGAATTTATGGTTGAATATCCGTCAGAAAGCATATGAAGGTCGTAGAACCGGAATTGGTATCACTGCTGAAGGAGATATGCTTGCAGGACTGGGTATTAAATACGGAAGCAAGGAAGGAATTGATTTTTCAGTAGATATTCACAAGAATATTGCACTTGCTGCTTACCGTGCCTCTGTTGATACAGCTAAGGAAAGAGGAGCATTCTCAATTTTCGATTCAGAAAGAGAAAAGGAGAATCCATTCATTCTTAGACTTAAAGAAGCTGATGAAAAGCTTTATTACGATATGCTGGAATATGGTAGAAGAAATATTGCACTTCTTACCATCGCTCCTACAGGGACTACAAGTTTGATGACTCAAACAACTTCCGGGATCGAGCCAGTTTTCTTACCAGTTTACAAGCGTAGAAGAAAAGTTAATCCTAATGATAAGAATGCGAGAGTAGATTTCGTGGACGAAGTTGGAGATTCATGGGAAGAATATGTGGTTTTCCACCACCGCTTTAAAGAATGGATGAGAGCGAAAGGTCACGATACAGATAAAAATTACTCTCAGGAAGAACTAGACAAGCTGGTAAAACAATCTCCTTATTATCAGGCAACATCAAACGATGTGGACTGGTTGAGCAAGGTGAAAATGCAGGGAGCTGTTCAAAAGTGGATAGATCACTCAATTAGTGTAACTATCAACCTGCCAAACGATGTAGATGAAGAATTAGTTGGAAAACTATATCTGGAAGCATGGGAAGCAGGATGTAAAGGTGTAACGGTTTACCGTGATGGATCTAGATCTGGAGTTCTTATCTCTAACGAAGAGAAAAAGGAAGAAGAAGCTGAAACTACTAGTGGTAACTTCCCGTTAAAAAGACCGGAGGTTCTAACTGCAGATGTAGTACGTTTCCAGAACAATAAAGACAAATGGATCGCCTTTATCGGACTTGTTGACGGTAGACCTTACGAAATATTCACCGGTTTTGCTGATGATGAAGAAGGTATCCTGATACCTAGATGGGTAACCGAAGGCTATATCATCAAAGCCAGAAATGAAGACGGAACTTCGAGATATGACTTCCAGTACGAAAACAAAAGAGGGGATAAAACTACGATCGAAGGACTGTCTCTTAATTTCAATCCTGAATTCTGGTACTATGCGAAACTGATTTCAAGTACGCTTCGTCACGGAATGTCTATCGATAATGTAGTAGACCTTATAAACAGTCTTCAATTAGATAGCGAATCTATCAACACCTGGAAAAATGGAGTTGTTAGAGCTCTTAAACGATTTATTGCAGATGGAACTGTTGCCAAAAAGGAAAAATGTAATAACTGTAATTCCTCAAATCTGATCTACCAGGAAGGATGCTTAACCTGTAAGGACTGTGGTTCTTCTAAGTGCGGTTAAATTTCTGTTATTTCTGCCAGAAAAAAGGTCTCGCTGATAAGCGGGACCTTTTTTTGTTACTGGATTTGTCATTTCGAAACGGAGCGCAGCGAAGTGAGAAATCTTTCAATTATTGATTACTGGTCTTTGATTATTGACCATTGTTTATTGCTGATTCCTGATTTATCTACTGAAGCTTCAGACTTCTTATACCAACACCATGAGGTTGCTGAAGCTTATCCTTTTCTAAGCCCGGACCTATGGAAAACTGAATACTTTCGATATCCTCGATTTCAAAATCGCCCTGGTAAGAATGATCAAAATAATATGGCAGGAATCCGGGATATGGTCTTGGTAAAGTTACCGTCCTCGTTGGCTCGAGATCTTCCAAAGGAATTTGAATTTCCTGGGGTTTTTCCGGCAGTTCGATAAGCTTTCCAAATGCAGCGCCATTCTTCATCACTAAAGAAACCATCAGCTTATTCGTGTTTTCACTTAGAGATCTGGCCGTAACTATAAGTTTTTCCTTGCCAGCAAGTTCCCGATTCTTAATTTTCTTCAGATAATTATATCTGAAAGAATAATCATAAATTGAGTCTGCATCCAGATTCTCTACATCCTCTTCAAATAATTTATCAAGTTTAACCTGGAATTCAGCCTCCGAATCATTTACCGGGATAACATTATTCCCTGGAGACCATTTCCTAACTACATTCTCCGAATCTGTAGCAGCATTAAATAGGTAAACAGGTGAATCTTCTTTATAAACTCTTGTTGTAAATATTTCATCATTATAGAAATCCCAGTCTGAAGGGCTCCCCTCTACTCCACCGGGAAAAGTTAGAGTTTCACCTTCGGTTGAAACAATGATCCTGTAGTTAAGGAATCCATTTTTCAATAAGCTTTCAGGAACCTGAGCAGAATAGTCATAGTTATTCTGAGCTTCTAAAATAACCGCCTCATAAGTATTTCCGTTTTGTAACCAGGCTTCCACTTTTTCGATCTTATCATCTGAGGCGACAATAGCCCCAACTTGTAGTGAAATACCACTCGAGGCAGTCTTTGCAGGCTCATGGATTAAATAGGTTTTATCTACGGTGCTTTCCTTAGCTTCAAAGCCTCTAAGCTGAAAATTCCAGGGATTCTCATATTCTGAAATACTGAAATCACTGTCAACAGATTTCACCAGATAGGTTCCCGGATTGATCTTAAATGAAGTGTTCATTACCGTAATTGTGGTGTCATTTCCTTCATTCAATCCTAAGATCTCAAAGTTTTGACCAATATCCTCCAGGTTTAGCTTCATCTCATTAGCCTTCCAACTGATCACCGAAACGGGTGTTTCCAGGCTGTTGCTCATGAGCGCGATCGGCGTCAAGGATCCGGGCACG
>CBDTXN010000204.1:0-5044 GCA_965364455.1 uncultured Flavobacteriaceae bacterium | reverse complement strand
AACTTACAAGGAAGGCAAACAGGTTTTCAAAAGATAAATAAAACCGCAGTCTTTGACTTAATACATCAGAGGAGGCCATATTTATTCAAAGATTCGAGGTAAACCTGAAATAAGCATCTCCTATTAGCTATAGCAATGGGTATCGACGTGAAGAAAACCAATCATCCTGACATCATTCAGGAGCGCGTCTACGGTTCTCCAATCTGGTATAACCAGGAATAGAATTCTTTTTCAAAAATAACTACCTGTAATTCTAAGGATTAAATATTTTTTTCTACGGTATCTCCTTAAAATGGAGTTTTTAAATAAAAACCTGATATTCAACACAGTGTAAAAAAAATTCAACATTTGTTAAAAACATCTGCTCAAGCCTTATTTACACTGTAAATCACTGAATTACAGTTATCTAATGGTTTTTGTAAGAATTTTTTGCTAAATTAATGCTTGCATTTTAGCATAGCCGATCCGAATCTCAATAGAATTACCAATCCTTATTAAAAACCGGCACTTCCCCACGTGTCGATAAACTGACTTAACCCCTTTTTGACATGGTATTTCCTGTTCCATATTTTAAAAAGGAAAAAGATTGTAAGAGAGATCAATTATAATAACCACTAAAGTTGAATACTATGAAAAATAGCTTTGCTGTACTTTGTATTAGCTTTTGTTTGAGTTTAACAATGGCACAGGAAAAACCCAATATCCTGGTGATTTGGGGAGATGATATTGGCTGGACCAACCTGAGTGCCTATGAGCATGGGGTGATGGCCTATACTACTCCCAATATAGACCGGATAGGAGAAGAAGGAATCATTTTTACAGATCATTACGCTCAGCCTTCCTGTACGGCAGGACGTGCTGCATTTATAACCGGGCAATACCCTATTCGTTCAGGGATGACCACTGTTGGTCAGCCGGGAGACGCCCTGGGACTTCAGAAAGAATCTCCCAGCCTGGCGGAAGTATTAAAAGCTGAAGGATATGCCACAGGGCACTTTGGAAAGAACCACCTGGGTGACCGTAACGAACATTTACCAACCGTTCATGGTTTTGATGAGTTCTTTGGAAACCTTTATCACCTGAACACCCAGGAAGAAGCCGAACAACGCGATTACCAGAACTTTGGAAAAGCCTATTCAGGTTCTCTTGAAGAATATGAAAAGAAATTCGGAACGAGAGGGGTGATACATTCCTTCGCTACAGATGAGGTAAATAACCAATCTGACCCTCGTTTTGGAAAAGTAGGGAAACAACGAATCGAAGATACGGGACCACTTACCCAAGAGCGTATGAAGAATTTCGATCGTGCAGAAGTGATCCCTAAGGCACTTGATTTTATTGAACAGTCTAAAGATTCCAACGAACCTTTCTTTGTTTGGTTGAATACCAGCAGGATGCACCTGTATACCAGGATCGAGGACGAGTGGCTCAATAAGGTTGAAAAATATACCAGCGAAGCCGATTATTATGGAGCGGGTATGCTTCAGCATGATTCAGATATAGGTTATGTACTGGACCAGCTGGAAGAAATGGGTCTTTTGGAAAATACTATCGTTCTTTATTCTACAGATAATGGCCCTGAACATGCTTCATGGCCACATGGAGGTACTACTCCTTTCCGGGGAGAAAAGATGACCACTTACGAAGGTGGAGTGAGAGTTCCTTGTATGGTGAGATGGCCCGGAAAGATCCCTGCGGGTCAGCAATTAAATGGTATCCAAAGCCATATGGACCTGTTCACCACACTTGCTGCAGCTGCCGGAGTAGATAATGTAGCAGACAAAATGATGAACGAGAAAAAACAGTATATCGATGGAGTGAACAATCTGGATTACTGGATGGGAAAATCAGATAAATCTGAACGAACCCATATTTTCTATTATTATGAAAGCAAACTAACCGCGGTTAGAATGGGGCCATGGAAATTCCATTTCTCCACCAAGGAAGATTATTATGCCAATGTGATCCCACGTACAGTACCGCTGGTTTTCAATATCCGCATGGATCCATATGAAAGTTATGACAGTACAGATGCCTATGGTCATTTAATGCAAAAAGTTTCATGGTTGATACAGCCTATGGGAGAGTTAATGCAGAAGCATTTGCAGACGCTGGCGGAATACCCGCCGGTACAGGGAGGTAAATCATTCGACATGTCTAATGTAGTAGATGAATTTATCAATAAGGCCAGGCAGTAGATCAAGAATTAGATCCTGACAGGGATCTCTAAAGATAAATTAGTTGAGAAGCCGAAGATGATCTGGACGAGTTCGGGTTGTCTTCGGCTATTTATGGGTTTTTACTCATGTACCAATAAGCCTTTAAGATTCTTTGGAGAAGCTTATTAAAATATGGGTGATTGTATAGAATATGAATTAATCGATTTAAAGATGAAACTACAAAGAAAATTACTGCTGTTGTTTATGCTTTGCTTCCTTGGATTTACCGGCCTTGCCCAGGAAGAGGAAGAAATGGAAATAGAAGTTGAACATGAAGAGGCCCAGCATGAGGAACACGAGCATCGTCATAAACACGTGATCTCACTGGGAATTGGTCATGCCCATATAAACTCAGGAATAGAAAATGGTGAAAAGCAGTGGCTGGTCTTACCATCCTGGATGCTGGACTATAATTTCTGGTTTACTGAAAAATGGGCCATAGGCCTGCATAGCGATATGATCATCGAAACCTTTGAAGTGGAACATGAGCATGGTTCAGAACCCGTCATAGAAAGAGAGAACCCAATCGCCCTGGTTGGAGCCTTATCTTTCCAGCCTGTAGAATGGTTAAGCCTGGTAGCCGGCGGAGGTGTAGAGTATGAGGCAAATGAAAGTTTTGGACTGGTGCGACTTGGTGTAGAACCGCACTGGGAGATCCACGAGAAATGGGAGATCTTCGTCAATGTTGGTCATGACTTCAAATTCGACGCCTATGACACCTGGAATCTTTCCCTGGGAATTGGCCGCGGATTTTAAATTAGAACACCTACTAAAACCTAGCTATGAAGACGCTTAGTATTCTTTTTTTGCTTGCCTTAATGGTTCCTGATCTAAGCGCTCAGCAGCAAGAGAGCGAAAAAGAAGATTCTAAGAAAATTAAGATCGCCGCTCTTCCATACATCAATTACAGCAGAACCATCGACTTTTCTTACGGTTTAATGGGAACTGCATTCTATAAAGTAAATGCTGAAGACAGTATTTCCCCTTCTTCCTCAACGATGCTCATAGGTATTTATTCCACTTCAAAAAGTTATGTAGGAATGCTCGTTCAGCAATTTTTTTTGGCTGAAGATACCTGGCGTACTAAAATATCGGTTGGCACCGGAACCGGAAACCTGCAATTCTATGAGGAATTCTATACAGGAGGCCAGTTTGTAGATTATAGTAATAATATGCGCTTTTTAGTGGGGCGTGTATCCAGAAGGCTGGTAAGTAATCTATTCGTTGGAGTTTCTGGAGGAATTTCTAACTCAAGAACCGAATTTGATCTGGAACCAGAACAGGTGATTGATATCCCTTTAAATTTCCTTGGAGGCTTTGTGCAATCAGATTCCAGGAATAACGTCAATTATCCTTCCAATGGACATAAAATTGAAGCCGATTATAAAAATTTTGGTGAATGGATTGGCAACGATCAAAGTTTTCACAGGTTGGATCTTACTTACGATCATTACACGAATTTTGGTAATGAAGACCGTGTTTTTTTAGCCAGGTTTCATTCCAGGATATCCTTTGGGGATGTACCTTTTGTAGGTCAGCATACCGTTGGCGGCGAAAATATTAGAGGTTATTCTGAAGGTCGGTACCGCGATAATGAACTATACAGCATTCAGGGAGAATATCGGCATAAATTTAAATCACGCTTCGGCTTTGTTGCCTTTGGTGGTTTTGCCATGGTAACCCCAGATATTTCCGAATTATTTGACCAGTTGGTTTTACCTGGCGTGGGAGCCGGAATAAGGTATAGGATACTCCAAAAAGAAAAGATCAACCTGGGCCTGGATGTAGCGGTTGGAAGAAACGACTGGAGTTTGAGTTTTCTAATTTCAGACGCATTTTCCAGATAATTTATACTTGATATCATGAGAGGAAAGCAGTTAAATACCAGAAGAAGTCCGGAAAGGATATTTTTAATTTCCTTGATACTGGTACTGGGATGCTCCATTTTTAGGCCGGCCCAGGCACAGGTATCCAAATTAAAGCAAAGCGAAAGGGACAGCCTGGCAGCCATCCCATATCCCTATCTACTCCCTATTTTTGGCGGAAAGGTTAGAGAGAAAGGGATAGATTTCCCTCTGCCTTTAGGTATAATGACCAACTATATCTACCAGGAATCCAAATATGATCTTGAGAATCCAGTTATTGGCTTCGGAGATTCAGACCTGGTAAGCATAGATTTCGTCGATTTCAAAACAGTAAAAAATCGCACCAATATTCTCAATTTCAGGGCAGATGCCTGGGTATTCCCTTTTTTGAACCTTTACGGTATCTACGCCAAATCTGAATCCAGGAGCAACATAAGAATCGGTTTCCCACTAAACATAGAGGTGGAAGCCAATCCCACGGGGGAAACCTTTGGCCTGGGAGGTGTGGTCGCTTATGGAATTGGAAATTATTTTGCCGTGGCAAATTTGAACTATTCATGGACCGATATTAGTTCGCTGGATGACAAGGTCCAGGGTACTGTTACCTCGGTCAGGTTCGGGCGTAATTTCGAACTGGGAAGAAGAAACCGGAGTTTTATTCCAACCATAGGGATACAGCACCAAAGGATCTCACAGGATTCTGGCGGGGAATTACCTATTTCCACCATATTTTCCAAGTTTGACCAGGAAAACCTTGCAGATTTGAAGGCTCAAATTGCAGATGAAGCCATGAACTGGTATGATAATCTAAGTCTTCCGCAGAAACTGGTAGTAGACCGGCTGGTAAACGTTCTGGATGACTGGCTGGCGGGAAGAGATGTTGGGAGCACTCCCCTACGCTATCAATTTGACAAGGTTCCGCTTGTTGAATGGTCATTCCAGGTAGGTTTTCAATATAAT
>CBDTXN010000203.1:0-5175 GCA_965364455.1 uncultured Flavobacteriaceae bacterium | reverse complement strand
ACCTTCATTTGCTGTGGAAACGATCTATTCGATTCCATGGATTCAACCAACAGCATATTCAAACGGTACTAGAATTCCCTGTTCCACCTCGGCAGGTGCCGCTCCAGGATAAGTAACATTCACGTTTACATAGTCCAGCTGGAATTGAGGAAATACCTCTTTCTGAATATTGAACATCGTCCAGATCCCGCCACCAAGGAGAACAAGCATTAATAAATTGGCAGCAATAGAATTCCTGGCCATATACCCGATGGTTCCTTCTTTACGTACCTTTTTCTTATCCTGCTTGCTCATTTATTCTTCCTTGTTCATATTATTTTCTGACATCGAGGTGCTATCCTTTGCGGTTCTGAGCTTTATTCCATTAGAAACCGTACTAAGATTTGTGACTACTACCTTGTCATCATCTTCAAGTCCCTTTTTTATATAAGCGTATTTAGAATCTGAAAGTATTATTTCGACCTCTCTTATCTGCAATTCACCATCCTGCATGACCCAGACTGTATTATTACTTCTTATATGGTCACGGTTTAACCTTATCACATCCTTAATTTCTTCCGCTTCCATATGAGCTTCTACAAAAGAGCCTATCATAAGTTCGGGTTTGTTTTTTTCGGAATCTTTTGCCAGCGGATCGGTAACTTTTACCAGTATCCGCGCAAGCCTGGTTTGATCATCCAGAGCTCCCACTTGTTTATATAAAAATCCCTCACGGAATTCATCCTTGTTCCATGCCGAAGAACTCATAACCTTCACCGGTGAACCTTTTTCTGAATCTGAATTGGGAAAACGTAGCCATTTAATCTTATTCACCGGAACGGTAAGATTCACCCAGTAAAAATCGGTTCCTACAAGTCGGCCAAGATTGTCGCCGGGGCTCACCTGGGAACCAACAGTGACATTCTGACTAAGAATATGAGCATCGAACGGAGCTTTTATAGTTGTTCTGGAAAGGTTTAATTGAGCCTGCTGAACCGATGCCTTAGCCGATTTTAAACTTGCCTCTACAGAATTCAGCTGAGGTTTTCTAAGCACTAAAGATCTTTGGTCTGAAGAAATTGAATCTAAACCCAATAATTCCAGATCCTGTTCTGCAACTTCCTGTCTACCCATTTCTACTGATAAATCTGTTTCTGCCTGTTGCAATTCACTTTTTCTTAATTCCAGGGTATTTCGATAATCTGAAGGATCTATCTGAAGTAATACCTCTCCTTTTTCTACAAAACCCCCGGGAATAAATGAAGGATCTCTTCTTATTACCTGACCGCTTACTAATGGACTCAGCATAACATCCTCTACCGGTTGCACCGACCCGGTTGCAACGATTATAGGTGTGTAATTACCTTTTTTAGCTGGTTCGACCTTTACGAGCATAGCCATTTGTTTTGTGGCTCCTTCGCTGCTGGCTGTAGGTTCAGTAAGGAAGATTAGGGTAGTGATCACTATTGCAACCAAAAGGATACCTCCGCAAATGATCAGTATTTTTTTTGTACTCATATTATTCTTCTAAATAATCTATTTCTTCAATTTCGGCTTCTCTTTCTGTATCAAAACTACCGGCCAGGGCGCGATATAAGCCAATCCTGAACTCTATAAGATCCTGCCTTGCATTAATAAGATCTCTCTGTAATTGTTGTTCCTGGCCTAAAGAAAGAAGGACATCCAGGTAATCTGTAAGTCCGTTAAGAAATGAAAGTTTTAATTGCTCATTGGTTTTAGCGGCCAGATCAAGTTGTTTTTCAAGAGTAGAAATCCTTTCTTTTTGTTTTAATTCCTGTATCAAAGCATCTTCTACTTCCCTAAATGCAACTAGTACGGTTTGGCCGTAATTATATAATTGTTGGTTTTTAAGAGCTTCAGTTCTGTCTACTTCTGCATTTAACCTTCCGCCATAGATAATCGGGCCAACTATATTTCCAGCCAGAGTGTAGGCCCAATCCTGGAATAAAGAGTTGAAATCATTAGAACGTGCCTGCGCGCTTAGGTTTAATGATATTTGCGGGTATTTATTTCTTATAGCTACGGCCATATCACGATCTGCTGCAAGAACAAGACTATAGGCCCTTTTTAGATCGGGTCTTCTCCTGGTGAGTTCAAGAGGCAAACCGGTCTCAGGTAATTCTGGTAATTCAGGAAAATTGACTTCAGGCAGGTCCTCTAAATTTTGGGGTGCAGATCCTAATAAAACTGCTAATTGATTTTGGATCAATGCCACATCAGTTTCAAAAGCGATCTTCTGGTTGCGTGTAGATTCCAAAAGCTGTTCCTGTCTTAATATGTCAACTGCCCGAATCTGGCCACTAGTATATCTGGCCCTGATCAGTTTCAAAATATTTTCATTGGTCTTAATTTGCTCTTCGATGAGTTCCAGTTCTTTCCTGGCAGCAACAAGGCGGTACCAGTTAAGAGCAGTTTCCGCGGAAACGGTCATGGCCGCGGCCTGATAATCGTAATAATTTGCCTGAGCTCTGAATTCTTCAGCTTCTACTCCAGACCTGATACGGCCCCACAAATCTATTTCATAAGATGCGGAAAGCCCTATTTGCGAATTCTCACCACCGGCAAAATCTGGTTCAGGCCTGCTAATTCCGGTTCTAGCTTCGGCCTGGATATCTGGAAATAAAAATGATCTTTGTCCTTTTACCGTTGCGATCGAAGCCTGGAATTGCTCCCATGAGCCAGCGAGTTCAAAATTTGCGGTTAGAGCAGAATCTACCAGTCTGTTTAAAACAGGATCATCGAAAGAAGTCCACCATTTTTCCTGCATTTCTGTATTACCTGTATTGGAGAAATTTTCCGGTTGTTCAATGGGGGCTTCTACATCCTGCATTTTCGGTGCACAGGCGGTGGCGAGGATAAAAATCCATAGGATTTTTGGTAATCTTTTCCTTTTCGAACTATGTATTTCAGAAGTATCTATATCAATTCCGTTTAAGTTTAAAGGGAGATACAGGTCGAATTCCCTGATTGTCTATTACGTATTATAATCTCAGCCTTGATTAACAGGTGAATTCTAAAGTTACAGAAATTTTTGAAAGGCCTGTAAGGTGATTTGAGAGTACGGCAAGTTTTATTATTAAATTAACAAGGGTTTAATTACTTGAAAAAGATATTGTTGGAGATATTTAAAGGTAATATGGTTTTAAATTTTTCTATTTCAAATAGGTTCAGTAATAAATTCGAAAGTATTAATAAGGGCTAATTCTGTGCTGTATTCTTGATTGATCTATCTATCGCTTGCGGTTGAAAAATAATAGTATACTTCTCAGAATTTTAATGACCATTTTCAGATCACTATTGCCATATTTGCAAAAACGACCCTATTGATCAATATTCTGGAAATTATGGCTTTTTTGGAGGATTAAGAGGAGATTAGAGAATTGAAGACCGGACCTAAAGCAGGCAAACCGACCCTACTCAATCTGCTTTGCTTCTTATTGGCCCGGTTATATAATTTATTTCATAAAGGTCCTGAAGAATTTCACTTAACGAGTGTGGGTTGTTCTGCTTTTGTTACAAAAGAATTGAGGCTATTTTAGGAATTTTTCTGGAAAGAGAAAAATTAAATTCAAAGTCAGTGTTTTAAGGCTTGGTGAATAAAATTAAATTATTCCGGATTAGTGATAATTCTGAAAAAAATGGGTTCGTTTGGAACAATTCTATAATTCGTGGATTAAGTATGGGAAATAATTCAGGAAATGAATTTGAAGCCAACACTAAATTTTTCGTAAAATATCCTCAATTTGACTCTCTTTTTTTTCAATTTAAAAATTTATTCATGCTTTTTTGAGGAAACTGCAATTACCTTTTCACAGGTGAAAAAATCTGTTTCTTAATGATGCAAAAAAACTTAGCTTTAGCTTTTCTTACTAACCTTATGGTTTTTTAATATGGATGACAATAGGCATTTTGTAATTGATTTCGATAGTACATTTACCCAGGTTGAAGCCCTGGATGTTTTGGGCGAAATCACTTTAGAGAATAACCCGAATAAGGAGAAAAAATTACAGGATCTAAAAGAGCTTACAGATTTGGCCATGGAGGGAAAGCTTGCCTTTAGAGAATCGCTCGAGAAAAGACTGGAGATCCTGGATGCCCATAAAAGTTCCATTCCGGAGCTTATTGAAAAACTCAAGAATAAGATTTCGGTCTCCTTTGTAAGGAATGAAGAGTTTTTTACAGAATATCAGGATCGCATCTATATTATCTCCAATGGTTTCAGAGAATTTATAGTTCCGATTGTTAAAGATTATGGTGTAAAAGAAGAGAATGTTTATGCAAATAGTTTTGTTATTGATGAAGCTGGTAACATTAGTGGGTTTGATAAATCCAATGTTTTATCCTCCAGTAACGGTAAGGTAGAGCTTCTTAAGAAACTTGATCTAAAAGGTGATGTGTATGTGATTGGAGACGGTTATAATGATTATGAGATCAAGGCAGCCGGTTTAGCGAATAAATTCTATGCATTTACCGAAAATATAAAACGTGATAATATACTTGAAAAGGCAGACCATATAACGCCTAGTCTTGACGAATTCCTATACCTTCATAAAATGAATAAAGCTATTTCTTACCCTAAGAACAGGATCAAGGTTCTATTACTCGAAAATGTGCATGCAGATGCTGTCGCTATCATGAAAAATGAAGGATATAATGTATCAACCATATCTGGAGCACTTGATGAGGAGGAGCTGGCCGAAAAAATTAAGGATGTTTCTATACTCGGGATCAGATCTAAAACTCAGCTAACTGCTAAGGTTCTTAAAAATGCGAACAGGCTCATTGCTGTTGGTGCTTTTTGTATTGGAACTAATCAAATAGACCTTGAGGAATGTCTGAGGAAAGGAGTGGCAGTTTTTAATGCTCCATTTAGTAACACCAGATCTGTGGTAGAACTAGCCATTGGAGAGATCATTCTTCTAATGAGAAATCTACCGGACAGAATTGCTGAAATGCATAAAGGCCAATGGAACAAATCTGCCAAGGGTAGTTTTGAGATCAGAGGTAAAAAGCTGGGCATCGTAGGATATGGAAATATTGGAGCGCAACTTTCTGTAGTTGCTGAAGCTATAGGTTTTGATGTATACTATTATGATCTTGTAGAAAAGCTTGCCCTTGGAAATGCTACAAAATGTAATAGTCTGAAGGAGTTATTGGAAAAAGTAGATATAGTGA
>CBDTXN010000202.1:0-5178 GCA_965364455.1 uncultured Flavobacteriaceae bacterium | reverse complement strand
TTCAGGATCATCAGTAATAAATATGTTCTGATAAGCCTCGTGTTTGCCAGTTGGATGTTCTTTCTGGATACCAATTCATGGTTCATCCATCATGAACTCGATCAGGAAATAAATGAACTGCAGGACAATAAAAATTATTATCAAAAGGAAATTGCGAAAGATAAAGCGGTCATAGAAAAACTTCAGGACTCTGTAGAACTGGAAAAATTCGCCAGGCAGACCTATTATATGAAAAGACCTGATGAGGATATTTACATTATCGAATACGATACCGTAAAATAGATCCTTCGCAAAACTTCCTGACCAAAACCAACGCATAATGAAACATTTGTTATTTCAGGACTTTGAAGAAGTTTCTGCAAAACAATGGAAACAGAAGATCCAGGCCGATCTTAAGGGCGCCGATTATAATGAGAAATTGGTAACCAAGACACTTCACGGGATCGATATTAAACCTTTCTATTCTGCTGAAGATGTAGAAGAAACCCTGAAAGTTTCAAATCCTGCCCATTGGAATATTTGCGAAAAGATTTATGTAGTTGATTCCGATACGGCTAATAAAAAGGCTTTGCAGAAGCTTCAAAAAGGAACCGAAGCCATCTGGTTTATTTTACCATCTAAAGAAATCGATTTTGAAATTCTTTTTAAAGACCTGCCAGGTGATCTGAGCATTTACCTAAAACCGGAATTTATAGATGCTAATCTTGTAAAAGAATTAGATCATTTCCTTTCGGGTAAGACTTTCAAGGTATTTCTACAAACCGATATAATAGGAAAACTTGCCAGAACTGGTAATTGGTTCGACAATCTTAAGTCTGATCATGAAGAACTGGAGAAGATCGTTCTGGAAACGTCGAATTTTGAATCTGTAGTTAGTGTCGATCTTGGTCTTTTTCAAAATTCTGGGGCCAATATCCCTCAGCAACTTGCTTATTCCCTGGCGCAGGTTACAGAATATCTTAACCATTTTGAGCAATTAGAATTTTCAGAAGAGAAAAGATCAAATTTCAAATTTCAGTTCCTGGTTACTTTGGGTTCAGACTATTTCTTTGAGATTGCAAAGATCAGGGCTCTCCGCTGGCTATTTGCAAGCGTGGCTAAAGAATTTAATTTTGAAACTACTTGCCATGTGATCGCCCAGCCCACAAAAAGAACCAAAACTTTGTATGATTACAACGTGAATCTGCTTCGAACCACTACAGAAAGCATGAGTGCTATTCTTGGCGGTGCAGACACTATTTGCAATATGCCTTATGATGCTATTTATCACAAGGATAATGAATTTGGTGATAGAATTGCTCGTAACCAGTTGCTTATCATGAGAAACGAAAGTTACCTGGATAAGGTTGGCAATGTGGCGGAAGGCACTTATTATATTGAATCTATTACCAAACAACTGGCAGAAAAAGCACTGGAAATTTTTAAGGAAATTGAAAAGGGCGGTGGATTCCTGAAAGAATTGAAAGCAGGAGTTATTCAGAAGAAGATTAAAGAAAGTGCAAAGGAAGAGCAGGAGAAATTCAATGATGGAGACTTGGTCCTTATAGGAACCAATAAATTTGAAAATCCTGAAGATCGTATGCAGGATGATATCGAACTTTATCCATTTCTGAAGAAAAACCCGCGTAAAACCTTACTTGAACCGATACTTGAGAAACGGCTGAGTGAAGAAAGAGAAGAAAAGAGATTAGAGGAGGAAAAACAAAGTCAGCCAACCCAATAAAATTAAGATTTATGCAACGCAAAGATCTTCAAGATATAAACCTTACCGATAAGGAATTCGCGAACAGAAAACCGGATGCGGAAAAGGAAACTTTTAAGACACCTGAGGAAATTGAGATAAAAACTTCCTATTCTAAGGAAGATATTTCAGATGCTGAACATTTGAATTTTGCTGCCGGGATTCCGCCATATTTACGTGGACCTTACAGTACGATGTATGTTAGCAGGCCCTGGACTATTCGCCAATATGCAGGGTTTTCTACTGCTGAAGAAAGTAACGCTTTTTACAGACGAAACTTAGCTGCCGGGCAAAAAGGACTTTCAGTAGCTTTCGATTTACCAACGCACCGCGGATATGATTCAGACCATGACCGTGTGGTTGGAGATGTGGGTAAAGCCGGAGTGGCGATAGATTCTGTAGAGGATATGAAGATCCTTTTCGACCAGATCCCGCTGGATAAAATGTCGGTTTCCATGACCATGAATGGAGCTGTGCTTCCAATCATGGCTTTTTATATAGTAGCTGCAGAGGAACAAGGCGTAAAACCCGAATTATTATCGGGAACCATTCAGAACGATATTTTGAAGGAGTTTATGGTTAGAAATACGTACATCTACCCTCCTACTCCTTCTATGAAGATCATTTCAGACATATTCGAGTATACCTCTCAAAATATGCCGAAATTTAACAGTATTAGTATTTCAGGATACCATATGCAGGAAGCCGGTGCGACCTGTGATATAGAACTGGCATATACCCTTGCCGACGGACTGGAATACATTCGGAAAGGACTGGATGCCGGAATGGATATTGACAGTTTTGCACCGCGATTATCCTTTTTCTGGGCAATTGGGATGAACCATTTTATGGAGATCGCTAAAATGCGGGCAGGAAGAATGCTTTGGGCGAAAATGGTAAAACAGTTCGATCCTAAAAACCCGAAATCACTTTCTCTTAGAACACATTCCCAGACCAGCGGATGGAGTTTAACCGAACAAGATCCTTTTAATAATGTTGCCAGAACATGTATTGAAGCAGCCGCTGCAGCTTTCGGGGGAACCCAGAGTTTGCATACCAATGCACTGGATGAAGCCATTGCCCTGCCAACAGACTTTTCAGCAAGAATTGCCAGAAATACACAATTATACCTTCAACAGGAAACCAATATCACTAAAACGGTAGATCCCTGGGCTGGTAGTTTCTATGTTGAAAAGTTAACTGAAGAGATCGCGCATAAAGCCTGGAAACTTATCGAAGAGGTGGAAGGACTTGGTGGAATGACCAAAGCTATCGAAGCAGGAATTCCGAAAATGAGAATTGAGGAAGCAGCAGCCAAAAAACAGGCAAGGATAGACAGTGAAACCGATGTGATCGTTGGTGTAAATAAATACCGCCTTGAAAAAGAGGATGAACTTGTTACCCTGGAAGTAGATAATCAAACAGTAAGAAAACAGCAGGTAGCCAGGCTAGAGAAAATTAGAGCCGAAAGAAACGAGGAAAAAGTTCAGAAGGCATTAGAAGATTTGAGAAAAGCGGCTAAGGATGAAAATGGGAATTTACTGGCACTGGCTGTGGAGGCAGCAAGAGAAAGAGCCAGCCTTGGTGAGATAAGTGATGCCCTGGAAGATGTCTACGGAAGGTACAAGGCCAAAATTCAATCCTTTAGCGGAGTATATTCAAAAGAAATGAAAGACAATAGTTCATTCAATAAAGCCAGGGAACTGGCAGATAAATTTGCGGAAATGGAAGGCCGCAGGCCTAGAATAATGGTCGCAAAAATGGGTCAGGATGGGCATGACAGAGGTGCAAAAGTAGTTGCTACAGGTTACGCCGATCTTGGGTTCGATGTAGATATTGGACCATTATTCCAGACGCCGGCAGAAGCCGCCCAGCAAGCGGTGGAAAACGATGTGCATATCCTGGGAGTTTCCTCTCTGGCAGCAGGACATAAAACACTGGTTCCGCAGGTAATTGAAGAGCTCAAAAAATTAGGTCGGGAAGATATTATGGTGATCGTTGGAGGTGTGATCCCTTCACAGGATTATCAGTTTCTTTTTGATGCCGGTGCTGTAGCTGTATTTGGTCCCGGAACCAAGATAAGTGATGCGGCGATACAATTGTTAGAAATTTTAATAGACGAATAAATAAGTGGGCAGTCTCAGTAGGAAGTAAAATACCTGACACTAATCACTGCGACTGCAAACTGAATACTGAATACTGAAATTATGGACTTAAAGAAAAAAATGCTTCGAGACGATGCGCTTGAAGGGAAAAATATAATTGTTACCGGTGGTGGTAGCGGACTTGGAAAATCGATGACCAGGTATTTTCTGGAATTGGGAGCTAAAGTAGCGATCACCTCAAGAAACCTTGAGAAACTAGAGAATACTGCCAAAGAATTAGAAGAAGAAACCGGCGGAAAATGTTTTGCCGTGCAGTGTGATGTTAGACATTATGATCAGGTGGAAGCCATGAAAGATGCTGTTGTGGCTGAATTTGGATCTGTCGACATCCTCCTTAATAATGCTGCGGGAAACTTCATCTCTCCTACAGAAAGGCTTAGCGCCAATGCATTTGATACTATTATCGATATCGTGCTTAAAGGAAGTAAGAACTGTACGCTGGCCTTAGGAAAGCACTGGATCGATAAAAAGGAAGAAGATAAAACGATATTAAATATTGTTACTACCTATGCATGGACAGGTTCTGCTTACGTAGTACCTAGTGCGACCGCTAAAGCAGGTGTATTGGCCATGACTAGATCTCTTGCGGTAGAATGGGCTAAATACGGAATAAGATCTAATGCGATCGCTCCTGGGCCATTTCCTACTAAAGGTGCGTGGGATAGACTTTTACCTGGTGACCTGAAGGAGAAATTCGACCTTGCTAAAAAGGTGCCACTTAAACGTGTCGGAGAGCACCAGGAACTGGCAAATCTTGCCGCATACCTGGTTTCAGACTTTTCAGCTTATGTAAATGGAGAAGTGATCACCATAGATGGTGGAGAATGGTTAAAAGGAGCCGGACAATTTAATTTACTGGAAGATATCCCGGAAGAAATGTGGGATATGCTGGAGCAAATGATCAAGTCAAAAAAGGGGAAATAGCGCCTCTTATATTTTCAGTTTTCAACAAAAAATCTGAAGAAAATATTAAAAACCGGAGAAAGTCCTGATTTTACTAGGAATTTCTTCGGTTTTTTCTTTGTAAGCTGTTAACAATTTCATTTTCTAAACCTATAATAAATTGTATTTTTACCTTTCAAAAATCATACACTTTTAATGGGTAAAATCATTGCTATTGCTAACCAAAAGGGAGGCGTGGGAAAAACCACAACATCTGTGAACCTTGCCGCTTCGCTTGGAGTCCTGGAAAAGAAGATATTATTGATTGATGCCGAGCCTCAGGCTAACGCTACCGCAGGTCTAGGAATAGACGTGGAAGAGGTTGAAAAG
>CBDTXN010000201.1:0-5183 GCA_965364455.1 uncultured Flavobacteriaceae bacterium | reverse complement strand
AAATGTTATCTTAGCCGCAAAGAAAATTGCCCGATGATCAAATGGCTTGCCGCAATTCTGGGATTTATGTACTTCAGGTTTCCCGGTGCTATTCTTGGATTTATTATAGGTTCACTACTGGATAATTATATCCGCTCTTCAGGCGGTATTTTTAACTCCATGATGGGCGAAAGAAAGCAAAGTGTTTCACCTGGTGATTTTGAGTTGAATCTTTTGTCTTTATGTTCTATCGTCATCAAGGCAGACGGCTCTGTTTCTCAAAAAGAACTGGATTATGTCAGGTCTTATTTTATTCAGGCCTACGGAAAAGAGCGTGCAAATGCTACTTTCAGGACTTTTAATGAGGTGGTTAAAAACAGGCAGGTTTCGGCTTCCAATATCGCACGTTATCTCGCTGCCAGGACCAAATATCCAACCCGCTTACAGATCATTCACTTCCTTTTCGGAATTGCCCAGGCAGATGGCCGTGTAAGTGAAGCTGAAGCAAATACCATAAGGGATATTGCTGGTTACCTGCAAATAGGAGTCAGGGATTTTGAGAGTATTAAAGCGATGTTCTTTAAGAGCACAGATTCTGCCTATACCATTCTTGAAATCGACAAATCTGCTACCGATGATGAGGTTAAGAAAGCCTATAGAAGAATGGCCAAAAAGTACCATCCCGACAAATTAGGACATATGGATGAGGCTTACAGAAAAGGTGCCCAGGAGAAGTTTACTAAGGTTCAGGAAGCTTACGAGCAGATCCAGAAAGAGCGAGGAATGTAAAAAAGAATTACTTGATTGCTTTGGAAATTTATCTTTCTAGAAGGCATTCTCGTAATTGCCATTTATCATACTCTTCAGCTGATCTGAAGTAAGATATTCATGACTTTTAATTCTTACTCTGAAATCTTTATCTAAAACCATTACGACAGGAAATGAAAGTGTTTGGTCTTCCCGGCTGGCCAGAAGTAATGGAATTTGGTGTATTCCCCTTCGCTTTGTTTTATGCTCTTCGTTGGTAAATACCTGTCCTTCAAATTCTATGGCTTCTGTACTTTCGGCATTCATCTTTACCGCATAGAAATCTGTATTTAGCTTATTTACAACATCCCTATTTTGAAAAGCATTACGGTCCATTTTCTTGCAGTAAACACACCAGTCTGTATAAAAATAGATCACTACAGGTCGGTTTTCAATATTTAACGAATCGTCCAGTTCTTCAAAATTCATCCATTGGATTTCTTCCTGCTGAGCAATTGAAACCTGGCAGGTTAATATCAAAACAAGAAGTAAAATCCTTTTCATCTTTCTAAAAAATTAATCGTGGAGGTTTCCAAATTTGATCCCAAAGAAAAAAGTACGGGGTCTGGCTGGTCCATAGATGTAATCTGAATCCCGTGTAGGGCCGGTATCAAAATCATCCTGATACTCATTGAACACATTTTGAACACCCGTACTTAAATTGATATGGAAATTTTCTGTTATGTCTATATGCTGACTCAATTTTATATTCATGTCCCAGAAAGTAGGGGACTCTCTTAATTCTAATAAGCCATCGCTATTAATAACTTTCGGGATCGTCATTTTACCGGTATAAGTTCCGGTTAGATCAACAGCGAAACCTTCAAATGGGGAGGTATTAACATTTAAATAGCCGTAAAAATCAGGATTCCTTACAAATTCTGAAATAATTACGTCCTCATTTCCATTTTCAGGCTCTGCTTCAAATAGAACCTGGTCTTCCTTATAAATTGATTGCTGATAGGTTCCACCCAACTGAAAGGTAAGGTCTGCGGAGGGAGAAACACCAATTTCAAAGTTGGTTCCGGTTACATAGGCACCGCTTCCGTTTCTAACTTCCTTAATAATTGAACCGTTCGGCAGGCTAGCCCCGGTGCTAACCGTGGTAAACGGATCGTTTAGTTCAGTATAAAAGCCTTCAAGTAAAAAATCGGTTTGTAGCTTATTGATGCTTTTGGAATAATTAAAGGAAGCCGTATAAGCGTTGGAATATTCCGTTTCGAGATCATCAGCTAATATTACGAATTGTGGTTCACCGCCTACGGAAGAGATATGTAGATCTTCATTAAATGCCTGCGGTGCCCTAAAGCCTCTGGCATAACCACCGCGAAATTGCAATTCTTCTGTTATATCATATAAAATGGTTAGCCTGGGACTTAAAACAGTCTGTTGAATATTCACGTTTCTTTCAATATTCCCTACTGCATAATCACCGGCGATATCCATATGATCCAGTCTAGCGCCTAAAAGGGCGGTGAATTTCTCCACTGGTTTCCATTCATATTGCGCAAAAGCAGCATAGGAATTAACTTTCTGGTCGATGTATCTTGAATAACCGGAGATATTATCTTCAGTATTGCTATGATTAAATTCAACTCCCGTAGTTAGCACATCATTATTGCTGAAATTCCTGGTAAACTGAAAACCTCCCAGCATGGCCAGATCATTAGTATTCCCATATGCATTGGAGGCTAAAATACTATCCTGTGCGGTGCGACCTCCACCTAGACCGCCATAATAACTTTTCCTGTCTGTGTGTTGCCCTGAGACATAAACTGAATAGTTGTTGGTCATTTCACGATTAGAAATATCGTAGGTAAGTCCACCAATAAAAGTATTATGATCTAATTCTTCGGTAATATCAGTTAAATGCGGAGCAAGATCCAGCCGGTCACCTCCACGGCGATATTCCTTTAGGGCAGTAAGGTCCAAACTGATTTTACTGGTTTCAGAAGGCTTTAGGAATGCCTTTGCACCGAGGGTATTATTGGTGAGTTCGGTGATTTCGGTAAAACCATCTCCATTGGCGTCATATGCAGAACGGTCCCGGTTCATCCCATAGATGGTAACACCACTATTAAGATCTTCGGTAACTACAGAACCAGCAAAATTCAGGGTGCGGTCTGGTATTTCACTATCAATTAAAGATAGGTTGCTGGCAATGTTCCAGGTGTTGAGAACAGGTTCTTTGGTAATGATATTTACAGTCCCTGCGATGGCATTAGAGCCAAATAAAGCCGATCCTCCGCTGCGAACCACTTCTACACGATCTAAAATAGAAGTAGGTATCTGCTCCAAACCATAAACGCTGTTCAAAGCGCTAAAAACCGACCTGCTGTTAATAAGCACCTGCGTGTAACTGCCGTCAAGTCCATTAAGTCTTACCTGGGTAAAACCGCAGTTCTGGCAATTGGTTTCGACTCTCACTCCGGGCTGAAAATTCAAAGTCTCAGCAACCGAAACAGATTGGGTGGCATTAAAGAGTTTGGAATTCAAAACATTTACAATCACCGGCGCCTGTTTTAGGTCTATCCGGTTCCTGGTAGCACTTACTACGACCTGATCTAGCCCCAGGGCATCCTCTTCCATTTCAATGATCAGCTTTTTTCCTGAATAAACTTCTGGCTCAATAGTGATATTTTGGGTTTTGAAGCCTATAGCCTGAACGCTTAAAACGACTTTTTCTCTGGGTAGTTTTAGTGAAAATCTGCCATCAATATCGGCACTGGTTCCCTGGCTGCTATTTATAATAGAAATATTAGCGAAAGGAACAGGTCGCTTTCCATCAGTAACTTCTCCTTCAACCTCAATATTTTGTGCTCCTGCTGCGGAGAACAAAAGAGTAAATAATATACTCGCCAGACTTCTCATTAATTGAATTTTATGCAAAGGTAGAAAAATAATTTAGGCTTATCTAAAAAATTGATTTATCAAATTAAAAAATGTATTTTTGGCTCGATTAAAATTTAAATATGTTCAGCTTATCTGAAGAAAATTATTTGAAAGCTATTTTTCACCTTGAAACTTCTTATAAAAGTGGGGTGAGTACAAATGCGCTTGCAGAAGAAATGCAAACGAAGGCTTCTTCTGTAACCGATATGGTGAAGCGTCTGTCTGACAAGGACCTGGTGAATTATAAAAAATACCAGGGGGTGAAACTGAGTGAAGCTGGTAAAAATGCAGCTATAGAGGTGATTAGAAAGCACAGGCTCTGGGAGGTTTTTTTAGTAGAAAAGCTCGGCTTTAACTGGGATGAGGTACATGAGGTAGCTGAACAATTGGAGCACATTAAGTCTGAAAAACTGACCAATGAGCTGGATAAGTTTCTGGAATATCCGAAAAGAGATCCGCATGGAGATCCAATTCCCGATGCGCAGGGAAATTTTTCTGTTGCCAATCAAGCACTTTTATCTGACCTTAAAAAAGGTGAAACTGGAATTTGCGTAGGGGTAAAGGATTCTTCAGCAGAATTTCTGCAGTATCTTGATAAGAATGGGATTTCCCTTGGTAAAGAAATTGAAGTGCTTGAAAAAGAAGATTTTGACCAGTCCATGCTGCTTAAAATGGATAAAAACGAATTAAGGATATCTAACCTGATATCTGCTAACCTGTTTATTAAAACAACATAAAATGGATGTAATTTTAGATTATTTTCAAGCTCTGGATCCTGTTTACGCCGCTTTTCTAGCTACCCTTTTTACCTGGGGACTTACAGCTTTAGGAGCTTCGCTTGTATTCGTTTTTAGAGGTATGAACAGGGCATTTTTTGATGGGATGCTTGGTTTTACCGGTGGTGTAATGGTAGCTGCCAGTTTCTGGAGTCTCCTGGCTCCGGGAATCGAGATGAGTCCGGGTGAAGGTTTTGAAAAAACCATCCCTGCTCTGGTAGGATTCGGTCTGGGAGCACTATTTATTTTTGGATTGGATAAAGTGCTTCCTCATTTGCATGTGAACTTTAAAATGAGTGAATCTGAAGGGATCAAGACTCCCTGGCATAAATCTGTATTATTGACCCTGGCAATTACTTTACATAATATTCCTGAAGGTTTAGCAGTGGGAGTATTGTTTGGTGGGGTTGCAGCGGGATTTGAAGGTGCCAGCATTGGTGGTGCAGTTGCTTTGGCCCTGGGTATTGGGCTTCAGAATTTTCCAGAAGGATTTGCAGTAGCAATGCCGTTAAGAAGACAGGGGCTTAGCAGATGGAAGTGTTTTAATTATGGTCAGATGTCAGCTATTGTAGAGCCAATCGCAGCAGTGCTTGGAGCCTGGGCTGTACTTACTTTTCAACCAATTCTCCCATATGCGCTATGTTTTGCGGCAGGGGCGATGATCTTTGTAGTGGTGGAGGAAGTGGTGCCCGAAGCGGTAAGCCAGGGCGTCACTCACCTCGCCGGTTG
>CBDTXN010000200.1:0-5209 GCA_965364455.1 uncultured Flavobacteriaceae bacterium | reverse complement strand
GGTAGTAGGCAGTTTGAAAACGAACTTTGATTAGTTCCTGAATTTCCTTGATGGTTTTAAAACAACGTTTAAGTTTAATTTTATCTTCTTTGCTGAGATCTTCCAGATTTATGAATCGGCCATTATCTTTATGTCGTAATCCTTGCTTGGTCCTGAATTTTATAAGTGCTCTGGATGAGTAGGCACAGGCCTGATAGATCTCCTTATTATTTGGTTCCAGCTGGGTCAGCTTTTCAAATCTTTCAGATGTATTACTGATATTTTTTACTCTGTGTTCAAGAATTAGTAATCGTGCGGCATCTGTTAAAGGCATAATCCCTCTTTTTTTAATATCGAAAAGATCTTTCTTCTCACCATCCTGTTCTACAAGAAATTGCCGGAAAAAACCTAATGGCGATGGGTTTCTTAATGCCTGGGCAGCAAGCTTGTTTAAGAAATTACTGTTTCCTTTTAGGATTTCGAAAATATGGTCTGATATAGAATTGGTGAGTTTTACTTCGCCATAAGAAATGTCAAAATCAAAAAATATCTGGCATAAAAGAATTTCATCATTACCAGAAGTGGTTACCCATTCAGAGAACTGCTCTTTCCATTCGCTAAGTGAGAGGCAGTATTTAGAATTTCTGGCCATCATCTCAGCAGGACAAAATTCATAACCTATAATATTCAGTCTTTTAGTAACTTTTGTAGCTAGTTTTAAAAAGTAAGCTCTCGTTTCTTCCAGTTTTTCTGATGGTACATCTTCAAAAACCAAAGCATTATCCTGGTCTGTGTGGAGTAATTGTTCTTTTCTTCCCTGACTCCCTAAAGACATCCAGGCAAATTTTGCCGGTGGAGGCGTGTCCATCTTATCAATACACCTTTTAATAGTTCGCTTTATGGTCGCGTCATTCAGTTCAAATATTATATTGGAAATATGAGAAAGTGGAATATTACTTCTAAGATAGCCGTTTAGCAGGATCATTATTTTATTCCTGATGCGTTTAAGCTTTTTAGTGCTTCCTGCTCTGTTGATCGCTTTCATCAATACTGCCGGGTTGTTCCCTTGTGAAACAATAATGTCATGTTCAGAAACTATACCCTTTACTTTAGTATTAGGAGTTCCATCTTTAGTGATGCATAAATGGTTAATATTATGCTTCATCATTGTAAGCTGAGCCTGTGCGATGGTAAGGTTTTTTGAATAACATATCACCGGAGAATTCATGACTTCCTTTATAGAATTTTGAATGGGAAGTTTTCCGGTGGCAACTAATTCACGAAAATCCACATCGGTAACTATTCCAACAGGTTTTTCGTCCTCCACTACAATAACAGAACCTACCTTCCTTTTGCTCATCAAAATTGCCGCTTTTTGAATACTGGTTTCCGGGGATGCGGTAACCATTTTTTTTACAATAGGAATAGGTTGTAGCTCGAAAAGAGCCTCTTTCTTCAGGCTAATGTCATCTTCATCGGCGATAAGTTTGCCGCGATGTTCCTGCGAATAAGGATTTCTGGTATTGGAGGCAAAACTCTCAATCAGGAAATTACCAACCTGGGAATTACTAATGGTATAAGGTTTAAAGACGTTTAGCGGTATCGCATAAATAACGCTCTCCTCATCTGTGACCGCGTTTATCTGGTAATTCTCCTTTGCGAAAAGTGGTCTAAGGCCAAAGACATCTCCTTCATCACATTTATCTATTGTTTCAGGCTCCTGGCCGTTATCAGATTTTTGCAGGTCTACTGCTCCTTTTTGTACAATATAGAAATAGTCATGTACGCTTTCATCCCGGGAAAAAATTGTTTTTCCCTGTTCAAAGTACATAACCTTTATTTCCGAAGCGATCTTATCAAGGTCTCTGCGCTCCAGTAATGAAAAAGGAGGGAAGTCACTTAGAAAGTCGGCGATCCTTGTAGCTATGGAATTCGTCATAATTCAAATTTATCTGAATTATGACAATTAAAGAATTAAATCAATCCTCAATTTCAATTTTATAATCACGAATAAGACTGTGAATTGCCTTTTCCGTTTGGGATAGTTCAGTGTATTTAGGTTTAATATCTTCCTTGACCTTTTTAAAATAGGGAACTATTTCCCCGGTTTCATATGTTTCTATCACTTTTGGGTGCACATAATAGCTTCTGCAGACTGTTCGGGTATTTCCAAGGCCTTGAGCAGCTTCATCAAAACCGGCAAGAATATTCTTTTTATTATCCTTTTCATCTTCTGTATAACCCACCTCCAGGAGTGTTTCAAAAAAGATTTTGGTGGCAGACCAGGTCCTGAAGTCCTTTGCAGAATACATATCTCCGCTTATTTCATGAATGTATTCATTGATCATACCACTGTCTATGCTCTGCTTTTCTCCATTTTCGTTGTAGAACTTGAAAAGTTCCCAACCCGGAATCTCTTCACATTGATTGATAAGATCTACCAGCTTCCTATCTTCTACGGTTATAGAATGCTCTTTACCTTTTTTACCAATGAATTCAAATTTGAGTCCGTCTTCAAAGGTTTTTACATGCCTGGTTCGAAAAGTTGAAAGACCATAGGTTTTATTATTCTTAGCATAATAATGATTCCCGACTCTAATATGAGTTTCTTCCATCAGGCGAATTATCAATGCCAGAACTTTACGTTTTGGCATTCCTTCCAGGTTAAGGTCTTTATCTACCTGTTTTCGGATTTTTGGTAACATTTTTCCGAAAGAACTCATCTTAAAGAATTTTGTCTGGTTCTTGACTTTAGACCAGGTTGGATGGTATAAATATTGTTTACGTTCCTTTTCATCTCTACCAACCACCTGAAGGTGGCCATTCGGTAAATGGGTGATCCTTACGTTTTTCCATGCTGGTGGAATAACCAGTGCTTTAATTCGCTCTATGGTCTTACTATCTGAAATTTTCTCTTCTTTCTTAAAATAAGCAAAACCACGACCCACCTTCTTTCTTTCAATAGACAGGTGGTTTTCTGAAACATATCTCAGGTTGGCAAGTTTTACAGCTTCGTGTGTATCGGTCATCACCGTTTCGACATCATCAGGCGACAGAGTCATATTTTTTTATTTAAATATAGGCTGAATAACTTTCGGTAGTATTTAAAGATTTGTGAAACTTCAGCCAATGAAAACAAAAAACTCCCTGATTTCAGGGAGTTTAGGAATATTTTATGAGTTGTGTAATCTATTCGAAATAACTGAAGCTATCTCCATCCTTAATTTTTAGTAAGGACTCATATATAAGATTGATCACGTTTTCAACATCATCTTTATGCACCATTTCAACTGTAGTATGCATATACCTTAATGGTAATGAAATTAAAGCTGAAGGAACTCCGCCATTACTATATGCAAAAGCATCTGTGTCTGTTCCTGTGAATCTTGATGAAGCGTTACGCTGGAATGGAATTTTCTTTTCCTCAGCAGTATCCAGGATAAGCTCTCTAAGTTTATTTTGTACCGCAGGAGCATACGATATTACCGGACCATCACCAATTTTATTTAATCCGTTGGTCTTTTTTTCGATCATTGGAGTAGTGGTATCGTGAGTTACATCTGTCACTATAGCCACATTAGGTTGAATTCTATGAGTGATCATTTCAGCTCCGCGTAAACCGATCTCTTCCTGTACGGAGTTTGTAACATATAGTCCAAACGGTAGTTTCTGACCTTTTTCTTTTAAAAGCCTGGCCACCTGAGCGATCATAAAACCTCCAATCCGGTTATCTAAAGCGCGGCAAACGAATTTATCTTCATTCAGTATAAAGAATTCATCGGGATAAGTGATTACACAACCTACATGAACCCCAAGTTTTTCAACTTCTTCCTTATTAGTACATCCAACATCAATACAGATATTGTCCATTTTAGGTGACTGCTCTTTTTCTTTATCCCTGGTGTGAATTGCAGGCCAGCCAAAAACCCCTTTTACGATTCCTTTTTTAGTATGGATATTAACCCTTTTCGAAGCTGCGATCTGGTGGTCACTTCCTCCATTACGCACTACATATATAAGACCCTCATCTGAAATGTAATTTACGTACCATGAAATTTCATCTGCGTGTCCTTCTATTACTACCTTATATTCGGCTTCAGGATTTATTATTCCAACCGCGGTACCATAGGTGTCGGTGATAAACTCATCTACATATGGTTTAAGGTACTCCATCCACATTTTCTGACCTTCTGCCTCGTAACCTGTTGGAGCCGCATTATTGAGATAGTTCTCAAGGAACTTCATTGATTCTTTGTCTAGTATCTTACTTTTCTTCATAGTTCAAAATAATTTTCACGAATTTAAAAAGTTTTAAGTTGGTGACAACTAGCGAATGATTAATTTTGGAATGATTTTGGTTTAATTCATAAAAGTAAAGTTTGAAATAGACATATAGTGATTCGGTATATATACATATTAATAGTATTGGTAAGCTTCAATGTTACTGGACAGAAATCTTCTAAGATTTTTCCGAAAGACAGCATTGAAAATGATTCTATTGAGAAACAATACATGATCATTGCGGGTGATTCTATCCCACGGGAAGCTATTGACCTGGAGGAGGTTGTTTTACTTCGGAAATTAAAGTTCAATAGTATGAGCGATAGGAAACGTTATCTTATCCTTCGCCGGAAAACACGAAAGGTTTATCCTTATGCTAAACTTGCCTCTGAACGTTTGGTTGAATTGAATGACCGCTTGGATCGTATAGAATCTAATAGAGTAAGGAAAAAATATACTAAGATAGTTCAGAATTATATTGAAGACGAGTTCTCAGCTGAGTTGAAGAAACTAACCAGGACAGAAGGGCAAATTCTGGTAAAGCTCATTCACAGGCAAACCGGTATTACCACTTTTGATCTGGTCAAGGATCTTAAAAGTGGGTGGAGAGCATTCTGGTATAATACTACGGCTAGTATGTTTGACATATCATTAAAGGAGGAGTATCATCCTGAATCTAACCAGGAAGACTTTTTGATCGAAGACATTCTTCAGCGATCCTTTAGAGATAATATTCTGGAACGGCAGGAAAGTGCTCTGGATTTTGAATATTTGGACCTTAGTGATAAGTGGAATAATACGGTAACTTCAAAAAAGAGTAGTTAAATTTTCTCCTGAAATCGCTGGTCAACAGTGACTTGAATTTTATTTTCAAATTTCTCTAAAGAAATTTCATTTTTTGTTTGGTTGAAAGAAAGAAGTTGGTGTATATTTGCAGCCGCTTTCAAAC
>CBDTXN010000199.1:0-5275 GCA_965364455.1 uncultured Flavobacteriaceae bacterium | reverse complement strand
TCAATTTCGTAACTTATCTGGTTCTTTCGAACTCTTAACTGATCCCCTGGAAATACATATTTTGAAGGTTTTAGGATCTCATCTCCCAACCTTACTTTTCCTTGTTTACAGGCATTAGTTGCGATACTTCGGGTCTTAAAATATCGTACACACCATAAAAACTTATCAACTCTCATAATTTGACCTCTAAATCCACGTTCATAATGAAACAAAAATACAAGATTATTGTATCTTGCGGCTCCAAAATAAAATTCTGATGAGATTAAACAAAATATTGATGATTTGCCTAACGGCTTTTCTTGTTTTTTCATGTGATAATGATGATGATACCCCGGAACTTATACCTCCAAGAGATAGAGGTGAGCAAGCCATAGAGGATGATCAGGCGTTAATCGATTATCTTTCTAACCATTTCTATAATTACGAGGAATTCGAAAATCCACCTGAAAATTTTGATTATGTGGTAGAGATCGATTCTATCGCAGGTGAAAATGCAGATAAAACTCCAATCATAGAATCTGAAAAATTGATCACTAAAACGGTTAATTATGAAGGTGTAGACCAGCAACTATATGTTTTAGTAGCAAGAGAAGGAGAAGGTCCAGAACCAACTTTCGCAGATTCAACCTTTGTAAGTTATAGAGGAGAATTATTAGATCAAACTGTTTTTGATAGCAGATTAAAATCACCAACCTGGTTCAATTTAACCTCATATGTTGTAGATGGACCAAATGGCCCGTCGATAGTGCCAGGTCCTGTTAAAGGATTTACTGAAGGACTTGAAGAATTTAGAGCAGCGACAGGTTTTACCAGAAACCCTGATAATACCATTACCTGGAATAATGACTATGGAGTTGGAGCTATTTTTATGCCTTCTGGCCTGGCTTACTTCAATAATTCACAAAGTACTATTCCGGCTTATTCTCCTTTGGTTTTCAGTATTAACATGTATAAAGTGACCGAAGCAGATCATGATAGAGACGGAATTTCTTCTTATTTGGAAGATCTTGATGAAGATGGTGATTTATTTAATGACGATACCGATGAAGATGGAATACCTAATTTTTCTGATGCCGATGATGATGGAGATGGTAAACCTACCAAGGAAGAAATTGAAATTGATGAGGATGGGAGTATAATTTTTACCGATAGTAATGATGATGGAATCCCGGATTATTTAGATTTCGATACCTTTTAATCCACTTAATCCACATTGAAACTATAAAAACAAAAAACCAGGAGAGCTCTCCTGGTTTTTTGTTTTAGTAATCCTTCAGGAATTATTTTCCTCCAATAGATTGTAGATCCTCTATACAGGCATCTTCCAATGACGGGATTCCAGAGCCTTCATCTAAATCTATAACTCCGCTACCAAATTCTATTGATGCGCGCATAAGGCAACCTTCAATAGCGCAATGTCCTTTATTTTCTGAATCTTCATGGGCTGAAACCGGAGCAGTTCCCAGGTTAACCAGGCCAAATAAATGCCCGAATTCATGATTAAGGGTGGCTGCTTCTATAGTAGCTCTACTGGGAGCACCGGGACGATTAGAAAAATCCCTGATCGTTTTTCCGTAAATTATTATTGAAGTATTTCTAAAGGCAGAACCTAAAGTGATCGTATTATCTTTTTCCTCATCCTTTTCGCCATCAGCAAAGTAGATCCAAACAGCAATTTCATCACCTACATTATATACCGTTCTAGTATCCCTTTCTACCGCCTTTATATCTTCTTCATCAAAAGGGGAACTGTTTGATGATTCTACAGAACGCAAAGTAATATTGATCCCGTCTGGCTTATAAGTTCTGGCTTCCAGAAAACTTTGAAACCTGCTAACGGCTTCACTTGTTGGGCGGAATCCTTCAGCGTAAACGATCTCTATATTCATAGAAGTGTATTCCATATCGCTAAGGAGATCTGAGCCTGAGGAACCCGTCACTTTTAGGTTTGGAGCTCTCTTGTCTGCGGGACTATCTGTACTGTCTGTAGTACATGAATAGATAAAAGTCATGCAAACAAAAAACAGTAAAAGCCTGGTGATCCTGGTCATGCTAAATTTTATGATTCAATCAAAAATATAAAAAATAGTGGGTTAGTTTAGTTTTTTTAGGCTTTTGGATAAAATTTGAAGTTAAATTGACCGGATTTCTAAGAATTATTTAGCTGTTAGGGAAGCTAAAAAATCGTGATTTTCGCCTTTATGAATTATATCGCATTTGAAGCCATTCAATTTGGCTTTGCTTTTTAATAATTTCGGGTCTATGTAAAGCCAGTCAAAATAATCTGACTGTATATTTTTATAACTCACTTTATACTGAAGCTCCCCATAATATGGATCATTTTCAGAAATTTCATCGTCGAAGAGATAGATAAGGTCAGATGAGTCCATTAAGATTTTTCCACCTTCAGTTAGTATTGATCTGGCATGACTGAAAAAATCATTGAGATGTGCAAGCTTTCCAATAATTCCGCTCCCATTCATCAGCATTAGAATGGTATCGAATTTTTCATTTTTCAGCTCGAAAAAGTCCTGACAAGCTGCATTTTCCACTCCTCTTTTTCCAGCGATCTCAACGGCTAGAGGTGAAGTGTCTATAGCTCTAACCTGCAATTCCTTTTCTTTCTGAAGATAAAGTGCATGACTTCCTGCACCGCAGCCTACATCCAGAACTTTTCCTGAGCAAAGTTCAAGAGCTTTTTGCTCAATTTCAGGCATTTCAGATAGTTCTCTGAATAAATAATCTACCGGAATAATATCATCATCAAAATCTGGGGAATGAACGATTATATCTGTATGATCATTCTCTTCGTAAAATGCTTTAATGGCCGTGCCGAATATATCCTTATTTTTGTCCAATGGAAGAAATTCTTAAGAGTTTACCTGAAAAGGCCAAAGATAAGAAGAAGGAGAATAGAAAGTTCTTTTCCAAGCTAAAGAAAAGGCCACCTAAAAACCTGGATTCTTTAATGGTCGAGCTGCATGAAGAAGAGTTTTCGAGAACCGATTGTCTTACCTGTGCAAACTGCTGCAAAACTACCGGGCCACTTTTTACCCAAAAGGATATTGAGCGAATAGCTAAACATTTTAGAATGAAACCCGGAGAATTTATAGATGAATATTTAAGGCTGGATGAGGACAATGATTTTGTATTGCAACAGGTTCCATGCCCGTTTCTAGGTTCAGATAATTATTGTTCCATTTACGAAAAGCGCCCGAAGGCTTGTAGGGAATATCCGCATACAGATCGAAAAGACTTCCATAAGATCTCAAATATTACCATCAGGAATACAGCCGTTTGCCCTGCTGCTTATAATATAGTAGAGGAGATGAAAAGAAGGCTTAATCGCTAATATTTATTGTAGTCTGAAATATAGTATAATGTAGCGCCAAGAAATGGAGCTAATAGCATTCCTGTAATCCAGATAGCCTTAGCGGTACTGCTCATTTTGCTGGAAAATACATGAATGGCCATTTTAAGGGTGAAAACAAAAACCAGGATGATAAGCGCTATTATAAATATTACCTTCATATTGAACCCTTATTTATAGAGAAGGTAATTGCTTCTCATTTTTTTGTATTGTTCCAGGCCATTAGCCCAGCTGCCTTTAATTTCTTCTTCCCTTTTTCCACTTTCAATTTGCAGCTGAAGATCTTTTGTTCCGGCGAGTTTTGTGAAAAATTGGTTGAAAAATTTATCCTTGTCTGAAGTATGCTTGTAAGCTTCAATTAACCATTCAAGATTTAGCGAGTTCAGGTCATTGGATTCAGTAAGATCCATTCCCACGCATTCCTCGCCAAGGTGTTTAGGGTTCTTAGCTCCATCCTTAGATTCCGGAGTATAGCTATAATCAAAATAGGAATCATCCAGAAATGGAGATCCAAATACCTGGAATTGTTTATCGGTTCCTCGACCGGCATTCACATTGGTGCCTTCAAAGAAGCACAGGCTTGGATAAAGGTTGATAGATTTATCGTTTGGAAGGTTAGGTGATGGTTTTACGGGTAAGGAATATTTCTTGGAGTGATCGTAATTCTCCATTTGAATAATGGTCATGTCACACTGGATTCCCTCTTTAAGCCAGTTTTCACCATTTATCATTTTAGCATATTCTCCAATCGTCATCCCATGCACAACCGGAACAGGGTGCATGCCTACAAAGCTGCTATATTCAGGCTCCAGAATAGGGCCGTCTATATAATGCCCGTTAGGATTTGGTCTGTCCATAATAATAAGCGGAATATTATTCTCTGCACATGCTTCCATGATATAATGCAGGGTAGAGATATAAGTATAGAACCTGGCCCCGACATCCTGGATATCGAAAATCATCACATCGATATCCTTCAGAGTTTCAGCGGTCGGTTTTTTATTCTCTCCATAAAGCGAAAAAACAGGAAGGCCGGTTTTTGTATCCATTCCATCTTTAACAATCTCGCCGGCGTCTGCAGTTCCGCGAAATCCGTGTTCAGGAGCAAAAACCTTTTGGATATTGATATCACGTTGAAGTAGGGAATCTACCAAATGGGTATAATTGCCTTTTTCTGTTTTTATTACTGAGGTTTGGTTACCTACAATACCAATTTTTTTATCCCTGAGCATTGGTAGATATTCCTGGGTTCTGTTTGCTCCGGTAATTATTTCTGAAGAAATAGGTTTAGGATCTTCAGCCGCTGAAATTTCCATGGAATTACTTTCAGATTGTTTGTTAGTGTTTCCGCAGGAAAGAATTCCAATAAGAAAGAATAAAAATGTACTTTTGAGCAATCTCTTAATCATAGGATATTGAATTTCGAGTATTTCGTAGTTAAGCGTATAATCAGCGCTAAAAAATATAAAAGTAGCATATCTGCCCCTATAATAAAAATAGCCATTACCGCTATTGCTATTGGAGTAATTATGATGCTGGTTTCTTTTGCCACGGGTCTGGGATTGCAGGAGAAAATACGGGATAAGATCGCTGCTTTTAATGGGCATATCAATATCTCCAGTTATGATAATAACAGCTCAAAAGTATCTTTAATTCCGGTCTCAAAAAACCAGGATTTTTATCCGGAATTCACTTCAGTTGAAGGGATTGACCATGTTCAGGCCGTAGCTACGATTTTTGGAGTGATAAGAACCGAAGAAGATTTTGAAGGTGTCGTCGTGAAAGGCGTAGGAGATGATTACAACTGGCAGTGGGGCGAAGAATTCCGGATCGACGGTTAGTTGCCAAATGTTGCGGAAGGCGTAAATGATGAGATCCGGATCTCTCAATATTTAGCTAATCGGT
>CBDTXN010000198.1:0-5321 GCA_965364455.1 uncultured Flavobacteriaceae bacterium | reverse complement strand
GAGCTTGTTAAAAACCGAATCGTCTAACTGCACGACTTCAACTTCCTGCAAAAGCCTTTTACTTCCTACCACATCCGCATCACCTTGGTAGACTTCTCTGAACCTTCCTTTCTGAGGGCGATCTGCTCTCCAAACGGGTTGTATCTGATACCTTTTAAAAGGAAATTCGATCTCGTTTTGATGCTGAACCACGTAACGTGCAAATGGAACTGTTAGATCGTAACGTAATGCCTTTTCGCTAATAGAAGAAGTTAAGCCAACACTATCTTTTTCCTCCAACGCCTTTTCATCAGCTTTCTTTAAAAAATCTCCTGAATTTAGAATTTTAAAGATCAATCGGTCACCTTCATCACCGTATTTCCCCATAAGGGTTGATGAATTTTCAAAACTTGGAGTTTCGATAGGCTGGAATCCAAATCTCTTAAACTCCCTTTGTATAGTTAAAAAAATATAATTTCTCTTCGCTACTTCTTCAGGTGAAAAATCTCTAGTTCCCTTCGGTATTGATGGTTTTTGTGCCATGATCTGTATTAAGCTGAATTTGCTATTTAGGACTGCAAATATCTTAATTTTTAATCGAACCCAAACAAATTTGAAATTTTAAGTAACAAAGTCCTAATTTTATAGTCTAACCGGTAAGTCAGAAAAATTCATTCATGTTTTCACTATTTCGGGAAAATATAAGGATAGCCCTTAATTCTATTAAAAACCAATCACTAAGAACCATCCTAACGGTCCTTATTATTGCGATTGGAATAACTGCCCTTGTAGGAATACTTAGTGCGGTAGCGGCCCTGGAAAACACCATTAGTAAGGACTTTGCCTCTATGGGATCGAACACATTCAATCTGCAGCAATATGAATTCAGAACACAGAGTTCCCGTAATGAAGACCAAAAAGTAAATCCTGTGATAAGTTACAGGGAGGTGAAAGAATTCGAAGATAAATTTGAATATCCTTATACCGAGACAGCCATTTCCTTTACAGGAACATCTTCTGCAGAGATCAAATATGAAAATGAAAAAACCGATCCTGAAATTTCGGTTTTAGGAGTTAACGAGTATTATCTTGAAAATTCAGGACTTGAAGTTGAAGACGGTCGAGAATTTAATGTATTTGACATTGATAATAATAATAATGTTGCGGTAATTGGATCTGATTTTAAGGATGGTATTTTTAAGGGATTCGATCCGGTAAATAAAATTATCAGTATCCGAGGAGCGAAATTCAAGGTGATTGGAGTGCTGGAATCAAAAGGAAGTACGTTTGGAAATAACCAGGATCTAAGGGTATTTATTCCTATTCAACATGCCCGTTCTATTTTCTCGCAGCCAAATATCAATTACAGTCTTAGTGTAAAAGTAGAAGATAAAGAATTGCTCGAAACCGCTATGGATGAAGCTATCATTACTTTTAGAAATATACGTGGATTAAGTCCAAAAGAGGAAAATAATTTTGGTCTTGAAAGAAGCGACGACCTTATAAACCGTATACTCTCAATTACCGGTGCTTTGAATATTGCCGCCTGGATCATTTCGATCATTACCATTTTTGGATCTTCGATCGCGCTTATGAATATAATGTTGGTAACCGTTACTGAAAGAACGCGTGAAATTGGAGTAAGAAAAGCACTTGGAGCAAAGAAAAATACCATTGCCACCCAATTCTTTTTAGAAACCTTGGTAATAGGCCAAATTGGCGGATTACTTGGTATTCTCCTTGGGATAGGAATTGGTTACGCTGTAGCCACTTCTCTAGATTTCGCATTTACCACTCCATGGAAAGCTATGCTCTGGGCCACGGGAATTACAATTCTGGTAGCTATTCTTGCCGGAAGTTATCCTGCGGCGAAAGCTGCTAAGCAGGACCCAATAGAATCTCTCAGATACGAATAATTACTTCTCCATCATCTTCTGAAAATAACCATAAAGTTCTCCCTGGGTGATATTCGCTCCCTGCTTTATAAGGGCAAAAATATCCTTATTCCTGTCCTCACTAATCCCTTTGGTAGAAGTATAAATGTTTACACTATCATCCATTAGATTAGTTTGCAACCATTGGTAACCTTCCCTGGTGGTAATATCCACTCCTTCATTTTCAACCTTAACGGCTATTAATTCTATAGTGGCAGTTGTAATTCTGAAAAGGAAGATCTGATTTGGAGAAAAATGCTCCAGGAACTCAACTTTATTTAAAACACCTTCCCAGATAAGGTCACTGAAAATATCCAGTTCTTCCTCGGCCGCCTCAGGTTTATCCTTCTTAATTTGCTCCCATTCGTCGGCAGTGATAGATTGGGTTGCCAGGAAATTAATGAATTCCTGGTGCATTTCTTCAAACTGCTCTTTTGTTAATCTCGCGTATTTCATAATGATTATTAAAAAGAAAAGCCCACTCAAAGTATGAGCAGGCTTTTTCCTATATACGTAATAAATTAAGCTTCTCCTACAACGTCGAAGGTAAAGTTAGAAACTACCTCACGGTGAAAACGCAAAGTTGCTTCGTACTGTCCTAAACGCTTGATGTTACCACCGGCGATGTTAATATATTTCTTTTCGATCTCTACACCTTCTTTAGCAAGAGCCTCAGCAAGATCTCCACTTGTAATGGAACCGAATAACTTATCACCAGCTCCTGCCTTAGCAGTAAGTTTGATTTCAAGGTTGTTAAGTTTTTCAGCTTGTTTCTTAGCCTCGTCAATATGCTTTTGTTCTTTATAGGCACGCTGCTTTAAAGTTTCAGATAAAACTTTTCTTGCAGAAGGAGTTGCCAATTCAGCGTATCCGTGTGGAATAAGATAATTTCTACCGTAACCATTTTTCACAGCCACAACATCATCTTTAAAACCTAGATTGTCTACGTCTTTTTTAAGTATTACATCCATAACTGCCTCTTTTTATTTTAATAAATCACCTACGTAAGGCATTAATGCTAAGTGACGAGCGCGTTTAACTGCTGTTGCCACTTTTCTCTGAAACTTCAAAGAAGTACCTGTTAAACGACGAGGTAACAATTTACCTTGCTCGTTTACAAAGCCCATTAAGAAATCTGGATCTTTGTAATCGATGTACTTAATACCAGATCTTTTAAATCTACAGTATTTTTTAGCTTTGGTTGTTTCTATATTAAGAGGAGTAAGATACCTGATCTCTCCGTCTTTTTTTCCTTTTGCTTGTTGTTCAATAGATGTTGCCATGATTACGCTTTTTCCTTGTTACGTTTTCTTCTTTTTTCAGCCCAAGCTACAGCATGCTTATCTAACTTTACAGTTAGGTAACGCATCATACGCTCGTCTCTTCTGAATTCCAATTCTAATGGCTCAATAGCTTCACCAGGAGCTTTGAATTCGAATAAGTGATAAAAACCACTCTTCTTGTGTTGGATTGCATAAGCCAGTTTTCTTAGGCCCCAATCTTCTTTAGCTACCATCTCAGCCCCTTTCGAAACAAGAAAATCTTCGTATTTCTTAACTGTCTCCTTTATCTGCTCATCAGATAAAACGGGATTCAAGATGAAAACAGTTTCATAATTGTTCATAAAATTATTCTTTAAATTAAATCGGGTGCAAAAATAGAATTAAAAATCCATATTTCAAAGCTTATTAAGAAGGATAAAACACTAATTATATCGGTGAAAATTTATTTTACCTTGTATTTCTTATTTTTAATAAGTAATATTGTTAGAGACTAACCTATTAACCGTGGAAGAAATATTACTCAAATGTGCTGTGGTAGACGATTCTAGCCTCCAACGGCTATCAATTGTGAAATTGATCAAAGATCATCCTAACCTGAAACTCGTTGCTGAATACAACAACGCTATAGAGACCAAAAATGGTCTTTTGGACACAGAAACAGATCTTATTTTTCTGGATATTGAAATGCCTATTCTTTCTGGTTTTGAATTATTGGATAATCTTCCAAACAAACCGCAAATTATATTTGTGACCGGTAAGACCAAGTATGCCTTTAAAGCATTCGACTATGATGCCGTGGATTATATCCATAAACCGGTAACTAAAGAAAGGTTCAATAATGCGGTTAACAAAGCAGTTAACCTATATAAACTTAAACATCAAACGGCTATTCCAGAAGATGATGATTTCATCTTCGTAAAAAGTAATCTTAAGAACAGAAAGGTGTTCCTAAGTAAACTAAAATATATTCAGGCTCTTGGTGATTATGTAAAATTTGTAACCGAAAAAGATAATTTCGTAGTATTAGCTACCATGAAATCTTTTGAAAAGCAATTGCCTAGTGAGCGTTTTCTGAGAACTCATAAATCTTATATCGTGAATCTGGATAAGATCGAAAGGTATAACAGCAAAAATATAGAGATCGATAAGGAGAAATTACCACTTAGCAGACATAAAAAGGCTAACCTGGTCGAAGCACTTAGCGCTATCCAATAAAAACTAACACTACATTATATAACATTATAGAGCCACTTTAAAGTGGCTTTTTTTATTGTGGATCTACGTTCACAACTACCTTAACAGACCTGAAAGCCCCTATGGCTTTGAAGCTATTCAAAATACGATGAACCATTTTCTTGGTTTTCCCTAGGGATTGTTTTTTAGGGATCTTGATAAGGATATTCTTGTAATATTCATTTCTTATTCTGGCAACGGGAGGAAATTCAGGACCTAAAACATAACGATCAAAGACGTTTCCTAAAGCCCTGGCCAACCACTCAGCTGCCTCATTGGTTTTTGAGTAATCTCTGCATTTCAGGGTCAATCGTATAAGTCGGAAATATGGCGGGTATTGATATTGATACCTGTCTTCCAGCTGTTCCTTATACATTTCAGCATAATCGCCGGTAGAAACCTGTTGTATTATTTGATGATGCGGATTATAGGTCTGTATTAAAACCTTCCCTCGTTTTTTTGTTCTTCCTGATCTTCCTGCAACCTGAAGCATCAATTGAAAACTTCGTTCATGCGCCCTAAAATCGGGAAAATTAAGAAGATTATCAGCATTCATAATCCCTACGAGGCTCACCTTTCTGAAGTCAAGGCCTTTGGTAAGCATCTGCGTTCCAATCAGGATATCGATCTCCTCTTCTTCAAAAGCCGAGATCAACTTCTCATAGGCGTATTTACCACGGGTGGTATCCTGATCCATTCTGCCAATCTTATGCTTTGGAAACAGCGCTTTTAATTCAGTTTCCACCTGTTCGGTACCAAAACCTTTTGTGCTGACCTCATTACTACTGCAGGCCATACACTGATGTTGCATAGCTATATGGTATCCGCAATAATGACAACGCAATTGATTATTATGACTATGATAGGTAAGACTCACATCGCAATTAGGACA
>CBDTXN010000197.1:0-5357 GCA_965364455.1 uncultured Flavobacteriaceae bacterium | reverse complement strand
TTTTTAAAAAAAATATGATTCTAATAATAGGTATATCTTCTAACCTTAGCGATGTATTTCGCAAGCCTTATTACCTGATGGCTATAGCCATATTCGTTATCATACCATATATATAAAATTAGATTTTTTCCATCTGCAGATACAATGGTCGCATTACTATCATAAATAGCAGGAGCAGATGAACCAATAATGTCTGATGATACCAGTTCGTTGTCTACCGAATATTGAATTTGTTCTACCAATTCACCTTCCAGTGCATACTTCTTTAAAATAGAATTTACATCTTCGAGGCTGGTTTCTTTTTCAATTTCAAGATTCAGGATTGCCAGGGAACCATTTGGTACAGGAACCCTAATTGCATTCGAAGTCAATTTTCCTTCGAAAACTGGAAGAGCTTTGGAAACAGCTTTACCGGCACCGGTTTCAGTAATAACCATATTAAGTCCAGCGGCACGCCCTCTTCTGTATTTGCTATGCATATTATCTACCAGGTTTTGATCATTGGTATATGCATGAATAGTTTCCAGGTGTCCATGTACAACTCCTAAAGAATCCTGAACTGCTTTTAAAACAGGAGTAATAGCGTTAGTAGTGCAGGAAGCGGCAGAAAAAATATCAATTTCGTCTGGGTTGTATTCATTTTGATTTACCCCATGAACAATATTCGGAATTCCTTTTCCCGGAGCAGTAAGTAGAACCTTTGCGGCTCCTTTTGATGCCAGGTGTCTGCTTAGAGCTTCTTTGTCCCTGAAGGCACCGGTGTTATCTATAACCAAGGCTTGATTAATTCCATATTTGGTATAATCAATATCTTCAGGCTGATTAGCTGAGATCATATGGACTGTAGTACCATTGATGATAAGGGTTGAATTCTCCTCATCTATATTTTCCGTGCCGCTAAAAGGTCCGTGTACCGAATCACTTTTCAAAAGAGAAGCTCTTTTTTCCAATACATTTTGATCCACTTTACCTCTGGTAACGATGGCTCTAAGTCTTAACTGGTTTCCTTTTCCGGTTCTGGTCATAAGTTCACGAGCAACCAGTCTTCCAATTCTACCGAATCCATAAAGAACCACGTCTTTAGGGGTAACTGTTTCGGTTTCTTTAGCATCCATTAATTTATTTGAAACAAACGAAAGGGCATTGCTGTGTGGCTGACCGTCGAGGTGATATTCGTAAGTAAGCTTTCCAATATCAAGTTTTGCAGGAGGAAGATTAAGGTCTTTGATAGCTTTAGCGATCTCAGCCGAATCGAAAATAGAAATTGGTTTCCCAACAAATTCACCCGCATATTCATGAAGGTCCAGAATATCACTAACATTTCTGTTTATGAGCTGGTTTCTGAAAAGCACAAGTTCGATAGATTTCTCATACCATAGGTCACTCACAATATTGATGAATTCTACGGTAGCCTTGCGGCGATCTGCCTGGAAAGAAAGTTCTTTTTCGTAAACTTTATTAAAGTCCATGTTAAGTTGTATAGTTATAAATTTTCGCCAAAAGTATATATTTCAAACGTTTTCGTAAAACCTTTTATCAATAAAAAACCCTTCCGGTTTGGAAGGGTTGATTTTCTCTGAACTTTTGAATTTTATTTCCAGATCATACGTTGTTTTTCTCCGTCTCTTGTGTAAAAAACAATAACGATTGGATTAGACCTTTTGCGGCTTTGCATCACCTCTTCAACTTCTCTTACCGAATTTACTTCCTCACCATTTATTTCAGAAATAATTCCTCCAACCAGATCTGCAGAGGGAAGGTTGTCTACGAGCATACGGCTAATTTTTACTCCGTTTGGTGCATTATAAGCTTCCAGTTCTTCTGGGGAAGCATTGGCGACTTCCAGTCCAAGGGCGACTACTGGATAAGTGTCAAGCTTTGATAGTTTTACATTGAATTCCTTCTCTTTACCGTCTCTCATTAATTTCACTAAAACTTCATCTCCAGGTCTTTTAGAATTAATATATCCGGTAAGATCTGAGAATTTATTAATGTCTATATCATCTATTTTCTTGATGATATCCATTTGCTGGATTCCTGATTTTGCTGCTCCACTTCCTGGAGTTACATCGGCAACCATTACTCCCTGGGAGGTTGATAGGTCGAATTCTCTTATGACTTCTTCACTAATACTTCTTCCTCGAATACCTAGAATACCCTGTTGTACATCTCCATACTCCATAATGTCCTCAACGATCTTTCTGGCATTATTGGAGGGTACAGCAAAGGCGTAACCAATATAACTTCCACTTGGGGAGGTTATTGCGGTGTTGATTCCTATTAGTTCACCATTAATATTAACAAGCGCCCCACCGCTATTTCCGGGATTTATGGCGGCATCGGTTTGTATAAAGGATTGCGGAGAAGTATCTCTCATATTAAGATCACGTGCTTTTGCACTAATGATACCTGCGGTAACTGTAGATTTCAAATTAAATGGATTGCCTACGGCCAAAACCCATTCTCCAATCTGGGTATTATCTGAATCACCAAATGGAATATATTGCAGGTCTTCATCAGGGTCTACTTTAATAAGGGCGATATCTGAAATAGGATCACTTCCTATAAGTTCTGCTTTATAAGTCTTGTTGTTATTAAGGGTGACCTCAATTTCATTTGCTCCTTCGATCACGTGATTATTTGTAACGATATAACCATCTGGGGTGATTATCACTCCAGATCCAGCTCCCTGAAGGGCACGACCATCATTATTATATGGATAGTATTCCCAGATACTTCTTGGTCCGCCTTTGAATACTGCCACATTCTTTACGTGAACAACTGCATGAACTGTTTTCTCTGCGGCCTCTGTAAAATCGGCATTTGTACCATAAGCGCGTGTGGAATTAGTAGGTGAAATGAATGAATTTTGTGTAGTGCTTTCCTGTGGAAGGAATTGCTCTGTTTCTTCCTCAAAAAACAGTTTGTAACTCCCGAGAGTTATCCCTCCTCCCAGGATAGAAACAAATAGTAAAGTTGCTATTTTTTTCATTTTCGGATGTTTTAATTAATTAAACCTATTAGTTGTCTTGATTATTATGCTAAAATTCTAAATTTAACGACCATTTAACAATCCCGATTTCCTGTTCAAAATTGTATATTTGTCCCACTTTCAAAATGATTTATGAAGCTGACATTCTATAAATATCAGGGTACGGGCAATGATTTTGTTATGGTTGATAACCGTGACCGTAAAATATCCAAAAATGATACCAAATTGATCAATCATTTGTGTGATAGAAAATTTGGCATAGGAGCTGACGGGTTGATCCTGCTGGAAAATTCGGAAGATCCTAAGGATGATTTTAAAATGGTCTATTTTAATGCTGATGGTAATGAAAGCAGTATGTGCGGTAATGGAGGTAGATGCCTGGTAGCATTTGCGGAGTTCCTGGGAATTATCGAAGATGAAACTAGGTTTACAGCTATAGATGGAGTTCACGATGCAACCATAAGAAACGGGCAGGTGAGTTTAAAAATGCAGGATGTACCAAAAGTTTCTTCAAATGAAGACTTCCTTTTTCTCGATACCGGTTCTCCACATCATGTGGCTTTTTCTGATAATATCGGTTTAAAAGACATTAAAAAAGAAGGAGCTGCAATAAGATATTCTGATAGATATGGGAAAGCAGGAACCAATGTTAATTTTGTGGAAGCTATTTCCGGAGATTCTTTTTCAGTGAGAACTTATGAAAGGGGAGTGGAAGATGAAACTCTTTCCTGTGGAACCGGGGTTACTGCTGTTGCAATTGCTGCCTACGAATCTGGTAAAACAAAATCTGAAGAAATTAAGCTGATTACCCCTGGCGGTGAACTATCAGTAAGATTCAGTAAAACTGATAAGGGTTATTCAGATATATGGTTATCAGGGCCGGCGGTACAGGTTTTTAAAGGAGAGATTGAATGCTGACATTGAAAGGAGAAAAAATATATTTAAGAGCCTTGGAGCCGGAGGACCTCGATTTTGTACATAAGATCGAAAATGATGAGGACTTCTGGGAAATTAGTTCAACCCAGTCTCCTTATTCAAAATTCCTGATAAGGCAATATATTGAGAATGCTCATCGTGATATTTACGATATCAAACAATTAAGATTGGTGATTTGTACCAAACGTGGCCGTCCTGTTGGTTTGATAGATGTTTATGATCTTGAACCAAAGGATAAGAGAGCGGCCATAGGTATCCTTATAGCCAATAAAAAAGATAGGAAAAAAGGCTTTGGTTCCGAAAGTTTAGCATTGCTTTGCGATTATTGTTTTACTCACCTTGGTTTGCATCAGGTTTATGCTAATGTTACAGCGGGAAACAAGGAGAGTATGCAGGTTTTTGAAAATAATGGATTTAGAAAAATTGGTCTGAAAAAAGACTGGACGCTATTCAATGGAAAATATAAAGATGAGTGGCTTTATCAATTAATAAACAATGTACATTAGAAAAATAGTAGTTGCTGTCGCAATTCTTGGTGTGATCGCTTTTGGCATCATCGGGTATTACATTTATAACGGTATATTTTCTTCCAACACGAATTTTGAGGCTAAAGAGAAAGTGGTTTATATTCCCTCTAATGCCGATTTTAAAACGGTGATGGACTCAATTCGCCCTCTACTAAAAGACCCTGAGACCTTTCAGATGCTGGCGCAGAAAAAGGGATATGCCGGTAACGTAAGACCGGGTAGGTATTTTCTGGAAAAAGGGATGAATAACAATGAGCTTGTGAACAGGCTTAGAAGTGGGAATCAACCTGTAAAAGTGATATTCAACAATCAGGAAAGGCTTGAAGATCTCGCAGGTAGAATTTCGGAACAGATAGAAGCAGACAGCACTTCATTGCTAAAGTCATTTAAGGAATCTGACTTTCTCGCGAATAATGACTTTAGTGAGAAAACAGCACTTGGAATGTATATTCCAAATCAATATGAATTCTACTGGAATACTTCTGCGGAAGAATTCAGAAGTAGAATGAAAAAAGAATATGAGAGATTCTGGAACGAGGATAGACTTGCCAGGGCTAAGGAAATAGGATTAAGTCCGAAGGAGGTGATCACAATGGCTTCTATCGTTCAAAAAGAAACTGCCAAAGTCGATGAGCGTCCAAAAGTGGCCGGGGTTTATATGAATCGGTATAAAAATGGATGGAAACTTGATGCCGATCCTACGGTTATTTATGCGATTAAAGAAAAGACCGGTAATTTTGATACCATAATAAAAAGGGTTCTATATAAGGACCTCGAATTGGATTCACCATACAATACTTATAAATACAGGCAAATCCCCCCGGGACCAATCTGGATGCCAGATATCTCATCTATCGATGCAGTGTTAAATTACCAGGATCATGACTTCTACTATTTTGTAG
>CBDTXN010000196.1:0-5360 GCA_965364455.1 uncultured Flavobacteriaceae bacterium | reverse complement strand
ACGGGGAATTCAATTTATATAGTTTTGATAATGCGTCGAAAGAAGTAACTAAGCATACCAATTTTAAGGATTTTCCTGTTTTAGATCTTTATACCTATGAGGGGCAAATCATTTTCGAACAGGCCGGTTATCTTCATACCCTGGAACCTAACAGTGGAAATATAAAGAGGATAAAAGTAGGTATCGCTACCGACCTTTTGGAATTGAGACCTCGTTTTGTTAGCGGAGACGAATATGTAAGAAGCGTTGAAGTATCTCCAAGTGCTGTAAGGGTGGTTATGGATTACAGGGGAGACATCTTTACCTTTCCTGCTGAAAAAGGAGACCCTAAGAATATTACTTCAACTCCTGGAATACATGAAAAATATCCTTCCTGGTCACCAGATGGAAAAACTATAGCATACTTCTCAGACGAATCAGGTGAGTATGCCCTGCATTTATATGATCAGGATGAAAGTTCTCAGGTAAAAAAGGTAGCACTGGACGGGGCAGGTTTTTATGCCCATCCGCACTGGTCACCGGATAGCAAGAAAATTGCCTTTGTAGATAACAGCCGAAGTATTTATGTATATGATCTGGATAAGAAATCCGTTAAAAAGATAGCTTCAGATGTATTATATACTCCTGGTGTTTTCCGGGAATTGTTTGGCGACTGGTCTCATGATTCTAAATGGATCACCTACACGATAATTACCGGAACTAATTTTGAACAGGCCTTTGTCTATTCACTGGATGAAAATAAATCCTATCCGGTTTCAGACGGATTTTCCAATGTCATGTCTCCGGAATTTGATCCAAGCGGAAAATATCTATATATGCTGGCTTCTACAGATGCCGGTCCCGTGGTGAACTGGTTCGATCAATCTAATCAGGATATGGAAATGAGCAGTTCTATATACCTGGTCACTCTTCAGAATGATGTGGTTTCACCATTCTTTAAGGAGAACGATGTGGAAGTGATTCAGAAAAAGGAAGAGGAAGAAAAGAAAAAATCAGAAAAAGAGAATGAAGAACCGAAGGCACCGCCTTTAAAAATAGACTTTGAGAATCTGGAATATAGAATAGTAGATGTGCCAGTTTCGCCGGGATTATATCAGCACCTGGAATCTCCCAAAGAAGGGCAATTATACTATCTTCAGTTTTCTCATCATGGAAATGGACCCGGGAATTTGAGAAAGTATGATCTCAAGGAAAAAAAGGATACTCTTATAATGCCGGCCTCAGATTATAAGATATCAGCCAATGGAGAGAAGGTTCTCTATCAACTGGAAGATAAAACTGGGATTGCCACCCTGGGACAAAAACCGGAAAAACCAGCGCTTGAGCTAGGTAAAGTTCAGATCAAAATAGATCCAAAGGCGGAATGGAAGAATATTTTCAATGAAGCCTGGAGAGTTAACCGGGATTATTTTTACGACCCGGGAATGCACGGTTCCAACTGGGAGGAGATGAGAAAGAAATACAGCCAGTTTTTGCCTCATATAAGTACTCGTGGCGATCTTTATGAAATTATGGAGTGGATGTTCAGTGAACTAGGAGTAGGACATCATCGTTTCTCTAGTAGGGGAGATGAATTTGAAACTTCTGAAAATATAAAAGGAGGCTTGTTGGGAGCCGATTATGAAGTAGAAAATGGTCGTTACAAGATTAAAAAAATATATGGAGGACTTAACTGGAATCCAGATATGCGTTCTCCATTAACCGAACCAGGTGTTAATGTGAACGAAGGTGATTATATACTAGAAGTTAACGGGAAGGAAGTAACGGCAGAAGATAACCTTTATAAGTTTTTTGAAAATACGGCTAATAAGATCGTTAACATTACTGTGAGTGCAAGTCCGAATATGAATAATTCCAGAAAGGAGAAGGTTATTCCTGTAGAAACGGAATGGGATTTAAGGAATCGTGACTGGATAGAGGGAAATATTAAAAAGGTTAATGACGCAACTAACGGCCAGGTGGCATATGTATATGTGCCAAATACCGCAGATGCCGGCCATGAATATTTTAAAAGATATTTCTATCCGCAGGCCGATAAAAAAGCAGTAATTATCGATGAACGCTTTAATGGTGGTGGTCAGCTGGCAGATTATTATATAGATATGTTGAAAAAACCACTACAGGCGTACTGGAATTTTAGATACGGAGAAGATCTAAAATCTCCCAGCGCTTCCATTCAGGGACCCAAGGTTATGCTTATAGATGAGACAGCCGGCTCTGGAGGAGACTATTTACCCTGGATGTTCAGGAAATTCAACCTAGGAACCATCATAGGAAAAAGAACCTGGGGTGGCCTTGTTGGAGTTCTGGGATATCCGGAATTTATAGATGGTGGAATAGTTACCGCCCCCAATGTTGCGTTTTATACCGAGGAAGGCTTCAGAGTCGAAAATGAAGGTGTTGCACCAGATATTGAAGTGGAGCAGCTTCCAAAGGAAGTTATCAAAGGAAATGATCCTCAATTACAAAAGGCCATAGAAGTTATCATGAAGCAGTTAAAGGAAAATCCTCCAAAGGAAATGGAAAGGCCATCATATCCAGTGAGAGGTAATAACTAGACATAAAATAGAAATCTTATGGTTGAAAATGAAGAAGGTCTTAAAAGAACCATAGGATTATGGGGTTTGTCAGCAAACATCGTAAACATTATAGTAGGGGCGGGAATATTCGTTATTCCGGCCCTTGTTGCTGAAAGCATGGGCTCGGCAAGCCTTATTGCATATATTATTTGCGGGATTCTTATTTCCCTGATCATGCTTTGTTTTGCCGAAGCTGGCAGTAAGGTCACGAATTCTGGTGGGGGATATACTTATGTAGAAACTGCCTTTGGTAAATACCCTGCTTTCCTGATCGCGGTATTTTACATCTTAGGAGGTGTCCTTTCAGATGCCCCCGTGGCGAATGCGCTGGTGGATATTGTAGGAGCTAGTTTCCCTGTATTTGTCGATGGAAATATGCGATTGCTTTTCCTTTTTCTGATATTTGGATTTCTGGCAGGTATAAATATTATCGGGATCAAACAGGGGATAGGCCTGGTAAAACTACTTACCCTGGGGAAACTGATCCCCTTATTTCTTCTTATCATTTTTGGCTGGAAAGATGTTTCTATTTCCAACCTGGCTTTTGAATCCGGGTTTAGTTTGAAGAACCTTGGAGAGACCTGTCTTTTGCTGTTCTTTGCCTTCCAGGGAGGTGATGTAGGCCTTATTATAGGAGGGGAGATCAAAAAGCCGAGTAAAACTATACCCAAAGGGATTTTTATCGGGATAGGAGGCGTCTTGGTGATTTATATGTTTATTCAAATCATAACCCAGGGTGTTCTGGGTGATCAGCTACAATATTTTCAGGAAGCTCCACTGGCAGAGACTGCCCGGGTGGTCTTTGGCTCCATTGGTTTTACCCTGCTTTTTGTTGGCGCTGCTATTTCAATGTTTGGAAACCTGAGCGGCGAGGTTCTGAATATGCCCAGGATTCTTTTTGCCATAAGCAGGGACCGGGTGATCCCGACTTCGTTCTTTGCTAAAATTCACAAACAATATCTCACTCCATATATCGCGATTATTGCCTACGCATTTGCAGGTTTTGTCATTGCTTCTATAGGAGAATTTAAATCCCTGGTAAACATTGCGAGTGCTGCCTTATTGATTAATTACCTGGGAGTTGTTCTTTCTGTTATACGGTTAAGAAAGATAAAAGGGGCCCGTCCAAATGAATTTACCATCCCTGGCGGAATTACAGTTCCCATAATTTCAGCCTTGATCATTATGTACTTTCTTTCAAACCTTCAGACTAATCAGATCTATGGTTTTATATTTTTTACAGGTGTTATTTCGGTGGTATATGTTGTATTCAGATGGATCCGAAAAAGAAAAATGGATAGTAAATAATAACTTTCATAATCTTCAAAAGGGAGCAAATTATAAGATTCATTAATAACCGGATTTGAAAAATTAGTAGAGTTCGACAGTAAAATTGACGATAAAAAACTGCTCTGCTATTAAAATGTTTAAAATATCTATAGGTCTATAAATGATTGTTTACTAATAATTTACTAGATTAGAAGAGATGTTTTAGCCTGCTGTAGAAAACTGCTCTTTACCATATTTAGGTAAGCAATCTGTATAAGCTGACTATATATTCCAAACCAATCAAAAGAATAAAGTTATGAATAGCCAACAGCAACACTGGACCAAAACCGAACTACAGATCTATATCCTTTTGCTCTGTGCCAATGCAGATTCTAATGAAACCGAAGAGGAGATCAAATTGATCAAATCGAAGACCGATGAATCGACCTTCGAAAAAATGTACCAGGAGTTTTCTGGAGATGATGAGGAGGAAAGCCTGGAGAAGATACAGGACAATTTAGCATTGCATGAATACTCTCATAAGGAAATAACGGAATTACGGAGGGAGATGTTTGAGGTATTCTTTTCAGATAAGAAATTCAGTGTGATGGAGAATACACTCGATAAAATTCTGGATAACATCCTTTACTAGTTATAGCAGTAACAAATAATTGAACAAGGCCGGTTTTTATTCCTCTAATGGAATCGATTCCGCCTGAATTATCTGATTATGAAGAACTCTGAAACTAAACCTTCAGCTCATTTAAAGAATAAGCATACCGATGATCTTATTGACCATTATTGGGGAAGTATAAGTTATGTATCCAGTCTTATTAAAGCCTCAGAGATCAAAGCCGGTTTGATCCTTTCCTTTTACGGGATCCTGTTGAACTTTGTCTATCAGAATATTGGTTTGGTTCTGGATCATTTTGATAACAATACCATAATTTATATTCTCCTAACCGTTTGGTTTGCCTGCGCAGTGGTCTCTATTTATTTTAGCATTAGATGTTTTATGCCCCGCATAGAGTCTAAATATGATCGTAATATTTTGTTTTTTGGTGATGTTATCACCAAGTTTGGCGATATCAAGGAATTTTCAAAAACATTTTTTTCTATAAGTATTGATGAAGACCAGTTATTCGATCAATTGGGACAGCAAATTTTCATCAACGCCAAGATCGCTAATCTGAAATTTCAGAATGTGCAGAAAGCACTGAAGTTTCTGGCTATCCAGTTCATAATGCTTCTGGTCATTGTGCTTTATTATATCTCTGCTACATTTATTTAAGCAGCTGGCATTTTTATTATAATCGGATTTTCTGATGATTCATTTTTTTCGAAAAATACGACAGAGACTCCTTCGTGAAAACAGGTTCACGAGGTATCTGCTTTATGCTTTGGGAGAAATTTTTCTGGTCGTAGTAGGTATCCTGATCGCCCTGGAGGTTAATAATATGAATGAAAGAAATAAGTCCAGGGCCCAGTTAAGTACGAATTTATCAAAGATTA
>CBDTXN010000195.1:0-5416 GCA_965364455.1 uncultured Flavobacteriaceae bacterium | reverse complement strand
AACAGAATAGGTCAGTTAAGACAGGGAGTAATTAAAGTATTGGAAAACACCAATGTCTCTCCAGACGTAAGCCGTAAATATACCGTGGCAGATATGATCACTGGTTACGGCGTTGCTGAGGCAGTTCACCATTATTATACTATTTATGGTGGCGATATTAAAGGAAAGAGAGCTATTGTTCAGGGATTTGGTAATGTAGGTTCTGCTGCAGCTTATTACCTGGCTCAAATGGGAGCTAAAATTGTTGGGATTATCGATCGTGCCGGTGGCCTTATCAAAGAAGAAGGATTTAGCTTTGATGAAGTGAAAGATATGTTCCTGAATAAGGACGGTAACGCCTTAAGACATGATGATGTAATTCCGTTTGAAGAAATAAATGAAAAGGTATGGAAGCTGGATGCTGAAATTTTCGCTCCATGTGCGGCTTCAAGATTGATCTCAAAAGAACAGATCACGAATCTTATCGATAGAAAACTAGAAGTGATCTCCTGTGGTGCAAATGTTCCTTTTGCCGATAAAGAAATTTTCTTCGGCCCAATTATGGAATATACCGATGAACGTGTAAGTCTTATACCTGATTTCATTTCGAATTGTGGAATGGCTCGTGTTTTTGCCTACTTTATGGAAAGAAGAGTTCAAATGACCGATGAAGCTATATTTAATGACACTTCCATGACCATTAAAAATGCTATTCAGAATACTTTTGATAACAACAGCAGTAAGACGAACATTAGTAAAACAGCTTTCGAAATAGCTCTTAATCAACTTGTTTAAAAGTTTGTGTAAACATTTTACCGGTGGAGGTAAAATGAGACGGCTGATTAATTAAATTTGATTCACAATTAAAGTCACTAAAGCACGTTACATTAAAAAACCCATTTATACCTATGCTTAACTTTTTTCAGGAGGACGAGTTGGCAGATGCTGCTCAGGCGGCAGAGCCGGTCGTAGAAGAAAAGACATTATCCCTTTTCGATCTAATGTTTAGTGGTGGTCTTGGAGGCCAGATTATCATTATTATTCTTTTTGTTCTGTTGTTCGCGGCAGTTTATATTTATTTTGAAAGATTGTTTGCAATCAAGGCAGCCAGTAAGGTGGATAAAAACTTTATGCTACAGATTAAAGACAGCGTACTTAATGGTAACATCGAATCTGCAAAGATGAGATGTGCTCAGAGTGACTCACCTGTTGCAAGACTTACTGAAAAAGGTATTTCCAGGATTGGAAGTCCTTTGGAGGATATAAATACTGCTATTGAAAACGCCGGTCGCCTGGAAGTATATAAGCTGGAGAAAAATGTGAGTATCCTGGCTACAGTAGCCGGTGCCGCTCCGATGATCGGGTTCCTTGGAACTGTAATTGGTATGGTTCTAGCCTTCCATGAATTGGCTACAAGCAGTGGTCAGGCGCAAATGGGTGCCCTGGCAGAAGGTATTTATACTGCGATGACTACAACTGTAGCAGGTTTAATTGTAGGTATTATTGCTTATATAGGATACAATCACCTCGTAGTGAAAACAGATAAAGTGGTTCATCAAATGGAGGCTACAGCAGTAGATTTCCTTGACCTTCTAAACGAACCTGCTTAATATGAATTTAAGAGGAAGAAATAAAATAAGCCCTGAGTTTAGCATGAGCTCGATGACAGATGTGGTTTTCCTGCTGCTCATCTTTTTCATGCTAACCTCACCGGTGATAACTCCTGAAGCTTTGGATCTAATTCTTCCAAAGGCGAAAGGTAAGACAACCAGTAAGCAAACGCTTTCGGTAAGTATTACCAAAGATCTCCAGGTGTACATAAACAGTGAAAGAATTAGCAATAGCTCCCTGGAATCTACTTTGAAAAGCCGACTGGCTGGAGAAGAGGATCCTACTATTATTCTAAGAGCTGAAGAAGGAGTGCCGATTGAAAAAGCGGTTAATGTAATGGACATCGCAAACAGGAACAGTTATAAAATAGTTCTTGCGGTAAAACCTGAATAATAATATGTCTTTGCTGGAAACTAAACACGAGAAGAAATCTTTCACGATCACTGTTGTATTACATGTGATCCTTATTCTTCTTTTGATCTTTTTCGGCCTTACCTATTTAGATCCACCACCAGAAAGCGGTATTGCTATTAATTTTGGTACTTCGGAAGTTGGATCGGGAAATGAGCAACCAAAAGAACCTGTTAGGTCTGCTCCTAAGAAAGTTGCTGCTCAACCTGTAAAATCTGAACCGGTTATTGAAAAAGAGGTGGTAACCCAGGATATTGAAGAGGCTCCAGTAATTGAGAAAAAGAAAAAAGAGCCAACTCCGGTTGAGCAAAAACAACCCGAGCCTAAGCCAGATCCAAAGCCGGTTAAAAAACCGGAACCAAAGCCAGATCAATCTACTAATGACGCTCTAAGCAGTATTTTGAATGGTCCGGAAAGATCGGGTGCTGCTACAGGTGGTGAAGGGAACGATAATCAGGCAGGAGATAAAGGCAGTCCAGATGGAGATCCAAATGCGAGTTCCTACTATGGCCAGGGTGCTGGATTAGATGGAGACGGTAATTACAGACTGGGAGGACGAAAAGCTCTTAACAAAGAAAAATTTGTCCAGGATTGTAATGAATCTGGAATTGTAGTTGTAAAAATAGTAGTAGATCAATCTGGTCGTGTGATAAGTGCTCAGCCTGGAATGAAGGGGACAACCAATAGTGCATCCTGTTTAACCGGTCCTGCTAAGAGAGCAGCACTGGCAACGCAATTCAATAGCGATTCTAATGCGCCTGCGAAACAGGTCGGAACAATTATCTACGACTTTAAACTTACCGAGTAATTGAAAACTTACCAAGATACTGTTGATTGGATGTTTCAGCAGTTACCTATGTTTCAGAGAATAGGAAAGCAGGCTTTTAAAAAAGATCTTTCTAACACTTTAAAACTTGCTGAACATTTAGAGCATCCTGAAAAGGAATTTAAAAGTATCCATGTTGCCGGTACTAACGGGAAAGGATCAGTTAGCCACATGCTGGCTTCAATATTTCAATCTGCAGGATACAAAACAGGCTTGTATACCTCGCCGCATTTAAAAGATTTTAGAGAAAGGATCAGGATCAATGGCCGGGTGATCTCACAGGAAGATGTGATTTCATTTATTGAACAGAATCAGATTTTCCTGGCGCAGAATAAGCTTAGTTTTTTTGAAATGACCGTAGGAATGGCTTTCGACTATTTCGCCAAGGAGAAAGTGGATATCGCTATTATTGAAACGGGAATGGGAGGTAGGCTTGATTCTACCAATATTATCACTCCGGAGCTTTCTGTGATTACAAATATAGGAATGGATCATACTGCTTTTCTGGGAAATGATCTCTCTGAAATAGCCGGGGAAAAGGCCGGGATAATTAAGAAAAATATACCAGTGGTAATAGGTGAAAAACATAAAGAAACTAGTTTTGTGTTTGAATCGAAAGCCAAAGAGGAGGCCGCTGAAATAATGTTTGCAGAAGATAGTTCTTACCCAAAGTATCATACAGATCTTAAAGGAGATTATCAGAAAAAAAATTTGAAGACAGTTTTGGCTTCTTTAGAGGTATTAAAGCTTAAAGGCTGGAATATTCAAGAAGAGGCTATTATTAATGGCCTAAATAATGTGAAGTTACATACCGGTCTGCAGGGGCGCTGGGATGTTTTAAGGGAAAAACCAAAAGTCATTTGTGATACTGCCCATAATGCTGAAGGCCTTAAACTGGTATTAAAACAGTTGAATAAAGAGAAGTATCAACACCTTCATATTGTATTGGGAGTCGTAAACGATAAAGATCTTTCAACGGTACTTCCTTTATTTCCGAAGGAAGCCAGGTATTATTTTGCAAAACCGAATGTGCCAAGAGGCCTGGATGTCGGCATGCTCCAAAAGGAGGCTGAAAAATATGGACTGGAAGGTGGTAAATTTGATTCTGTACATGAGGCTTTTCTAGCCGCTGAGGAAGAAGCTCTAGACCAGGACCTTATCTTTATAGGTGGAAGTAATTTTACCGTTGCTGAGATATTATAATCCAATTCTTTAGCTTGAATCAAAATTTAACTTATCTTTATAATACTCTGTTTTTCAATAAATTGATTTAGAGCTCCCCGTTCTACTACCCGATTTGCTTATGGTATAACCCATCCCTACTAATTGATTTGACTTTTTAGCTATGATTTTTAATAATTAAAAAATCAACTAAAAATGAAAACAATTGCAAAATTACTAAGCATTGTGCTTGTCTTTTCAGTATGTGAAAAATTGATGAGCCAGGAAGAATCAGAGCAGGAATTTGAGCCTGTTTACATTACTATCACTACCACACACTGGAGCGACGATCCAGATACCGATTTTTCAGATTGGTTAGATACCGAGAAGAAGTATTTCGAAAATGTCACCATGAAGAATGATCTAATTCTTAGTTCGGGAGTTTATACACACTATTTTACCGCAGATAATTCTGAAGTAGCTTTAGTGAATGTTTATAGGACATGGGGAGATATTGAAAAAGCAAATGAAGTGAATCAGGAATTAATTGAAAAAGCATGGCCTGATGAGGCCGAGAGACAGGCATTTCTTGAAAAACAAGGTAGTTACTATTCAGCAGATCATAATGACGAGATCTATCAGTCTATGAATTATACCATTCCTGAAAGTGCTTCTAACGAGTCAAGGATCTTCTATGTTAGAAGTAGCGATTTGGCTATGGATGGAAAAGGATCACCTGAAACATTCAAAGAATATTTTGATAAAGTGACAAAAAAGAGCAAAAAGCTAAAGGGGTATTATACTCACAGGCATTTATGGGGATCTAATAGTCGTGAAATGAGTGAAGTGTATGTTTTTGATAAGCTCGGTGAGATAGAGGAATTTTTTGATGAGCAGCAAGAACTTACAGCCTCTGCCTGGGAGGATGAAAATCAAAGGGGTGAGTTCATGAAAGAAATGAGCAAACTTTTTACAGGGAAGCATGCAGATTATGTCTACCGTAATGTTCCCGAGTTAATGAAATAAATTGCTGGCCCTGAGCTTTTTAGTTCAGGGCTTTTTTAGATTTTATTTTATCGAATTTTTGAGGGTGAAAATTTTTTAATTTTTCGCTCAATTTGTTTTGTGTAATTGAAATTCTAGTCTATATTTGCATCCGCAATCACGCAAGGGCGCGTAGCTCAGTTGGTTCAGAGCACTTGGTTTACACCCAAGGGGTCAGGGGTTCGAATCCCTTCGCGCCCACAGAATCGAAAAGGCTTCCATTTTGGAAGCCTTTTTTAATGCCAAAAATTTAGCTGCAAAATCCTTGAATTTTGTGCTTGGAGTAATTGATTTTTGATATATTTGCATCCGCAATCTTGCAGGGCGCGTAGCTCAGTTGGTTCAGAGCACTTGGTTTACACCCAAGGGGTCAGGGGTTCGAAT
>CBDTXN010000194.1:0-5420 GCA_965364455.1 uncultured Flavobacteriaceae bacterium | reverse complement strand
CTGCACCTTCGAATTTGTCAAAATTCCATCGAGGTATTTTTACGATCACATAATCCAGTGAAGGCTCGAATAAAGCTGAAGTAGATTTGGTGATTTGGTTATCAAGTTCATCCAGGTGATATCCCAAAGCAAGTTTGGTCGCTACTTTCGCAATTGGATATCCGGTTGCTTTTGAAGCCAGGGCAGAAGATCTTGAAACTCGAGGATTGATCTCGATCGCATAAATGTCTTCTTTCTCATCTGGACTTACCGCAAACTGTACGTTACATCCTCCGGCAAAATCACCAATACTGCGCATCATTTTGATCGCCATATCCCTCATTCTCTGGAATGCACTATCACTTAAGGTCATAGCCGGCGCAACTGTTATGGAGTCACCAGTATGGATTCCCATAGGGTCCATATTCTCAACGGTACAAATGATCACAACATTATCATTCTTATCCCGAAGTAATTCTACCTCATATTCCTTCCAGCCTAAAAGAGCTTTATCGATAAGCACCTCATGAATAGGTGAAGTTTCAAGGCCGTAGGTAAGCATCTCGTCAAAATCTTCGGCACGGTGAACAAATCCTGCTCCACCACCTCCTAAGGTAAAGGAAGCCCTTATTACAAGTGGATAACCAAACTCCTGAGCCACTTCCTTACCCTGCAGGTAAGAAGTTACTGTTTTTGCAGGAGCAACAGGAATCCCAATTCTTCCCATCAACTGTTTGAACTGCTCTCTATCCTCACAAATATTAATAGCGTCGATATCAACACCAATTAGTTTCACGTTAAAGTCATTCCAGATCCCTTTTTCATCGGCTTCGATACAAAGATTCAAAGCTGTTTGACCTCCCATGGTTGGAAGAACGGCGTCGATCTCTGGATGTTCCTTTAGGATCTCGATAATAGATTTTGTGGTGAGGGGTTTTAAATAAACATGATCGGCCATGGAAGGGTCGGTCATAATAGTTGCAGGATTCGAATTTATAAGAATCGTTTTTATTCCGTCCTCTCTTAGTGATCTAAGCGACTGGGTTCCGGAATAATCAAATTCGCAGGCCTGTCCTATAATGATTGGTCCAGATCCTATAATTAAAACGCATTTGATGTCTTTGTTTTTTGGCATGATAAATTGTTGTGTTTTGCGTTAATTGTGTTGTGACTAAAAATAAGAAGCGTCTGGGTATAAAAAAAGGCGTTACTTAAAAAGTAACACCTTTATTATTTTGAACACCGTGATTCATTAGTGTTTATGTCTGTTTTCAGAAGATACAGATAATTTCTTTCTACCTTTAGCTCTTCTACGAGCAAGGACTTTTCTTCCGTTTGCACTGGCCATACGCTCCCTGAATCCGTGCTTATTTTTTCTTTTCCTTTTAGATGGTTGAAACGTTCTTTTCATTGTGAATATCTTTTATCTTCTGTAAATTCGTTTTGTCTGTCTTTAAAACTGCGTGCAAATATACAAAGCTTTTTAAGTACTGCAAATACTAAATTAAAATAATTTTTAATTGTTTTTATTACCTTTGCCGCCTGGAAAATCAAGATAAAAAATGTTTAACAAGAATATCAAATTAGTTTTAGCCGTTTTAATCATTGCCACAGCAATATGGCAATTCATTGAAGGAGAAATTGGGAATGGCATCGCCTTGATCCTATTGGCGGGTATATTTATATTCCTTTACTTTAAAAATGAGATGATCTTATTAGCCTTCCTCAGGCTAAGAAAACAGGATTTTCCCGGTGCAAAAAAGTGGCTGGACAAAATACAGGACCCTGAAAAGGCACTGGTTCAAAAACAACAAGGTTACTACTGGTATCTTCACGGACTAATGGTTTCTCAAACCAATATCACCAAAGCTGAAAAATTCTTTAAAAGAGCGCTCAAACTTGGACTATCTATGGATCATGACCTTGCGATGGCAAAACTAAATCTTGCCGGGATCGCCATGACCAAAAGAAGAAAGCGCGAAGCTACCATGCTTTTAAATGAAGCTAAGAAGCTTGATAAGCACGGTATGATGAACGACCAGATAAGAATGATGAAAGAGCAAATGAAGAAGATCTAAGTTTTCTTTATTAATATCTTAAGAACAATTTCTCTTTTAACTATTATATAAGTCGTTCAACGATATTTTTTTCTTGTAAGAAAAAGCTGATATACTTTTACTCAAACCAGCCCCAAAAATTACATGAAAAAACTATTATTAGTTTTTCTGCTTATTGGTCCTATAGTATTTTCTCAGCAAGAACTGCAGGAAAAGACGTTCTTCTCTGAGGCTTTATACTTTAATCTTTCAGACTATAACAAAAAAGCAGATCTAGCCTATCGCTTCAATCAATACGAAAAAGCAAAAGAACTTTTTGAAAATTTCACCAGCAATCATCTGGAAGGTTCCTATATGGATAACTTTAAATTCAGGAATCTTAAGAAGAAAGAAGTAAATCTCTACAATTTCAAAAACCCCGTTGTTCTAATTACCTATGCTTCCTGGTGTATACCGAGCAAAGGAGAGATCCCGGCATTGAATGAACTAGCCAAGGAATATAAAAGTGAAATAGACTTTGTTGTTCTATTCTGGGATAAACATGAAAAGGTAAAGGAACTGGCCGGGAAATTCTCAGCTAATATTTCAATAGTTTATGTAGATGAAAGACAGAACAATGGCGCATATGTCGTAAAGCAACTAAAGCATTCACTTGGCTTGCCTACATGCTTTATGCTTTCTGAAGATAAAAAGATAATGGATATCCGAAGAAGCGTGTTTCCTCCACTTCAAACAGAAGAGGAAACAGCTTACCGCGAAAATTATATTGCACTTGAAACTTCTATCTCAAATAACCTTTTGGTTGGTTATGATGAAATATATGCAGACAATGTCCAGGTAGAGTAATCATTAATTCACTTCAGGATAATAACCTTTTTCCGGAATATCTATAAAATATTCCTTTCTGGAAGCATTCTTAAGGTGGTCATCTCTAAGCCATGGATTATGGACTTTCAAGATCTTGTAATTAATACCGAATTTAGCTGCAAAGTCTGGGAAATCTTTTACTACCGTATCGACTTTTACCTTTTCCACAGGAATGTGAGCATAAAGGTCTGATTCCTTAAACTTGAAGCCATATTTTTCAGGATGATTCATAATTTCCTTAAGCGCAAGAATTCTGAATACATACCTTCCGGTTTCCTCGCCTAGTAGAAGATCATAATAGCCATTTACCTTCTGTCTTTCCAACTGCTTATCTACACCATACTGACCAGCGTTGTAAGATGCTGCAGCCAGAGTCCATGAACCGAATCTTTCTTTAGCCTTTTTTAAATAATCTGCGGCTACACGAGTAGATTTCTCAATATGATATCTTTCATCTACATTAGAATTGATCTCGAGACCATAATCCTTCCCTGTGCCTTCCATGATCTGCCAGAATCCTACCGCTCTTGCTGGAGAAACAGCCTGGGTTAGTCCGCTCTCAATAACTGCAAGATACTTGAAGTCTTCAGGCACTCCCTCTTCTTTAAGGATAGGCTCAATTACAGGAAAATATTTATTTGCTCGCTTCATCAATAGCAAGGCGTTAGATTGCCAGTAAGTATTCACAAGCAGCTCCCGGTCCATTCTTTCATAAATATCAGGATCTTCCAATGGAACATTTTCCCCGGCAAAATCCAGTTTTTCAGGCATAGGTAAAGCCTCAATACTGTATACGTCTGCGACACTTCTGTCTTTCTTCATTTCATGCTTAGGTTGATCTATAGTCCCGGTAGAACCTCCATCTTCCTGCTGCACCGCGTTAATACTCACCGCGCAAACAGTAAATAAACCAACGATCAATAATGCATTTTTTAAAATCTTCATAGCTCCTTAATTAATTTGTTTTATTTGATCCTTCTTTTTTAAACTTCCCGTTTCTATCAGTTCAGGCAAATGCTCATTAAACCAGCGAAAACGATTAATGATCATGATATGGGTTCCTCCCTTCACCACGATAGCTCCATGTATATTCTTAATAGGAAACACTTCATCCCTGTCTCCATGAATATGAATCACTTTCTCATCTGGTTTATGGCATTTCCAGTTTACCATATTCCTTATCGCCCAGTTTAAATAATTCTTATCTGTTATGGAAATATATTGCTTATAAAGCTTTGCTCTTTTCTTTAAAAAATCACCAACAGCAATTTTTTCAAAGTAGTCTACATAATCTACCAGACCTGTAGGTATCAATCTGAATAATCCAGTCCTGGAAGCGAACTTCATATGAGGTGGTAGCTCATCTGTACATTTTACACTGGAAATAATAATGAGCCGTCTAAAGTCTTTAAGCCTTGCCATTTCCTGCACAATTACCCCGCCAAATGATACCCCGATTAAAACAGAATTTGGATGCTTTATTTCTTTAAGCATTCTTTTCGCATATTCCTGCAGGCTTTCATCAATCTCTGGTAATTCCCATTTTAGAAAATGCACCTCATATTTCTCTTCAGGAAGGGAGATATTCTGAAATATTGCCGGATCGGCAGCCATTCCCGGCATAAAATAAACATGAATACGCTCTTCCTCCTTACTCATTTTAACATGTATATAACAATGTTTACTGGCTTTAAATCGTAAATTTAACAATCAAAATTACTGCATAATACTTGACTTTCAAATTTACCAACCCATAAAAAATGGAAAAAAAATTACATCCTGCGAATAAGCGGGGTACCGCTAGTTACGGGTGGCTAAATGCTAATTATTCTTTCAGCTTTGCAAACTTCTATGACCCCGATAAGGTTCAATTTGGACTATTAAGGGTTTTAAACGATGATTTCGTTAAGCCAGGAATGGGTTTTGGAACTCATCCTCACCGTGATATGGAAATTATTTCAATTCCTTTAAAGGGAGAAATAAAACATAAGGACTCAATGGGTCATACGGCAGTTATAAAATCTGGTGAAGTACAGGTTATGAGTGCCGGGACGGGTGTTGAGCATAGCGAATTTAACTCTTCAAGAGAAGAACTCAATATGCTGCAGATATGGATATTTCCTGAAAAAAAAGACCTGGAACCCAGATATGAGCAAAAAGATTTTTCCAATCTTATGGAGAAGGACGAATTAATTAATGTAGTTAGCCCTAAATCAGATCAAACTGAAAATTCCTTATATATTAACCAACAGGCATACTTGCATCTTGGTGATTTCCAGAATGGCAGGGAAATTGAGTATAAGTTGAAGAATGAGAATCACGGGGTATATGTGTTTCTTATCGAGGGAGAGGCGAATGTTGAAGATGTCTCCTTAAATAGCCGTGATGCTATAGGTATTTGGGATACCGATGAAATATCCCTCAAATTCAGTGAACCTTCAAAGGTGCTTCTAATTGAAGTCCCATTGAATTAAAAACAAAAAAATGAGCAGGGAAAAATTAGTAATTACAGATAAT
>CBDTXN010000193.1:0-5439 GCA_965364455.1 uncultured Flavobacteriaceae bacterium | reverse complement strand
GGTATTTTTTGGGGTCACCGCCTTCTGTTGTAGGTCCCTGTTGATTCGTCTCGTTATCAGCCATTTCTCAAAAATCTCCTTCGCACTATTTCACTTATACTTATGATGACCAAGGTAAAAAACTGCGTCTGAACCTTAATGAAGAAAGCAAGCCAGTATTTGAAAACTCAGACAAAAATGAAATCTATCTAATTTCTCTGGAGGAAAAATATTGTATTAAGAAAGCGGCCGGAAGACCGCTTCAATAGGCTAGTAAATGAGTAAAAATTACTTATTTTCTCAGAATATGGCAAAGGTAATATTCATAGGATAAGCAGTAAATACCCAAATGTGGATAGTTTAAACTTTCACGAGCATCATTTCAAAAGTCATATTTGCACTCTAAAGCGTAACGAAGTAATTCTCCGGAGCCTTGTAAATTTAATTTCCTGATCATATTTTTTCGGTGTGTCTCCACGGTGGTTTTACCAATAAACAGAATATCTGCAATTTCCTGATTAGTCTTTCCCTTTCCCACTAGTTTCAAGATCTCCTGTTGCCGCCTGGTAAGCAAGGGCTTCTTTTTTGCAGAATTTTCGCTGGAGTTTACATCTATATTTGGATCATAATAAACATCTCCGGCATCCACTTTTCTTACAGCATACAATAACTCTTTTAAACTGGCATTCTTCAGGATATATCCTTTAGCCCCGGCATCCAGCATTTGTTGCACTGCGTTATCCTGATCGAACATAGTAAAGGCGATCACCTTAATTGCAGGATCTTTCTCTAATAACAATTTCGTAGCTTCGATTCCGTCCATAACCGGCATGCGTATGTCTGTTATCACTACATTCGGACGTTTTTTATCTACCAACTCAATAAGCTCCTTTCCATTCCCGGCAAATCCAAGAAATTCAATATCACTTTCATATTCCAGAAAAACCCTGATCCCGTCTATTAGAGCAATATGATCTTCTGCAATTACTAATCTTATCATGATACAGGCATATTTATTATTACTGAAGTTCCTTTACCTACAACACTTTCAAAATCCACGGTTCCATCCATATTTTCGATACGCTTCTGAATGGAATAAACCCCCATCCCCTCTTTTGGTTTTACCTCATCAGGCTCAAAGCCTCTTCCGTTATCCTCTACCAGGATATTTATAGCGTCCCCATAATGGGTAAGGTAAATAGTTGCCTCGGTTGCATGGGCATGTTTGATCACATTGGTGACCAGTTCCTGAATGATCCTGAAAATCATTATTTCCATGGAATTTTCAAGTCGGTCTTCCATACCGCTATCTTCCACTTCGATCTTCAGCCTATTTGAAGCCGATACTTTCCTTGCAAAATTTTTAACTGCCGGTAGCAAACCTTGCTGAGCGTGAACTCCGGCATTTTTCGCATGAGCTATGGTTCTCACCTGCTGATATGCTTCATCAATAAGTTCATCTGTTTGTATAATTAGAAGATTTTCCTCTTCCTGAGGCCTTCCGTTTTTAATTTTGAGGTTCTGAAACTGAAGTTTTAAGGTCGCCAGCAAGCTCCCAAGATGATCATGAAGATCGTTAGCTATTCTCTTTCGCTCCTTTTCCTGACCTTCAATCATGGCATCGATCCCCGCAAGTTCCTGTTGTTTTAAAACATTCTCAAGTTGCTGTTTCTGAACCTCGATCTCTTTCACTGCGATCTTTCTTTTGGACTGCAAATTTTTATACGCCAGAAAGCCAATTACAAGCACCAGCAGTAAAGACGCCAAAGCAGCTACTAACCAGATCCGGTTCTGTTTAAGCCTTAAATTTTCATTCTCCTTTTTCTCAACCTCATATTTCGTTTGAATATCCAGCATAGCTTTATTCTGCTCACTTTGCTGAATGCTATCACTATAAATATTCTTAAGTTTTAAGTATTTATAGGCATTTTGGTAATCTTCATTTAATTCATAGGCGTCGGCCATATGACCATAGAGCAACCTCTTATTCTCCTTTTCATATTCCCGGGGAGCAATAGCTTCCGCCTTTTTGTAATAAGCGATCGCCGAATCGTACACCTTCAATTGCTTAAATACCGAAGCTTTATTATTGTAGATATATGAGATGTAATCTGTTAGATCCCTTTTTTTATATTCGTCCAGGGCTATTTCATAATGATAAAGAGCCGAATCTTTCTCCGGGGTCATTTCACCGTAAGTGACCCCAAGATTATGATGGATCTTGGCATTCATAAGATCATCACCCGTTTTTTTATTCTCTTTAATTGCCTTCTGAAAATATTCTATGGTAAGCTCAGGATCAGATTCTATAAAAATACTTCCCAATTGCATATAGGCCTTGGTAAGCATCACCGGATCTTCCTTTTCACGTGCATATTCCAGGTATTCATCCATAAATGGCTGCGGATCCAGGTCTTCATTCCCGCTGGACGTTAGTATTGGAATAATCTGAAGGTTGATCGTGGCTACTTTATCCAGACTATCCAAAGCACGGAACTTTTTTCTGGCGATCATCCAATGCCCGAAGCTATCATCTGCCCTATTTTCCTGCGCTTCCCATTTACCAAGCAGATAATAATATTGTGCATTTTCGGCCTGGCCTAACCTTGAAGTATCGGTTTCTTTTAATATTTCCCCGGCTTTCTTTAGATTTTTGGCATTTATAAGGCTATCTAAATATTCAAAATCAGGGTTCTGAGAATGGGACAAAACAGCAATCAGCAAACTAACTGTTAAGCTTAGAATTTGTTTCATTGACATATACAGATCAACCTCCGGTCCCTACTAGAATTCCTCCCCCGGCCGTTTCAGGCACAAAGTTATCTTTATCACAATTTTCCACCTCAGTTAAATGAAACCCAACTTTTATCATAGATGGAATTTCATGATTATCTCCTATTTCTACTTTAACATCCTCCTTCTTTAAAGATGTAGACTCTTTAAGACCATCGGCCAATGTACACCCACAATATCCTACAAAATCGATTCTAATAGTAGTATTATCTTCCTCAAAATAGGCTTTCAGAACCCCAAATTCATTAGGGAATTTGATTTTAAATTTTACTTCAGTTAATCTTTCACCGTCAGTTTTAAACTTGAATTTTTTACCGTCTACCTGAAACTCGGCATAGAAATACTCCTTGTACATAAAAAATGATTATTTGGTTAGTATAATGATTTTGTAGGGAGCTCTAATTTCTAAAAAAAATATCAAAAATACTATTCAGTCCTGAAATTCAGATTTATAGAAAATTTTAAGTATTGGAATCTTAGTTTAGACTTGGTGAAATAATCCCGCTGGTGAGACATCTGGCAACCAATTCGGTCGTGTTGGTACAGCCTGATTTTTGTAAAATATTCCTTCTATGAGTTTTGATGGTATGTGGAGAAAGGTTTAGTTCGGCGGCAATCTGTTCGGCGTTTAAACCTCTAGAAAGGTTAATCACTATTTGCTTTTCTCTTTCAGAAAATATCTCTGATAGATCCTTTGCGCCATCTTCGTGAGCTTCAGGATGGAATTCTCCCTTCGAGATGTCTATATTATAATAGCATTTCCCACCATTTATATTTATAAAAGACACAGCGTTCGTACTTGTAACTTTAAGATGAGAAACATCTGTTTGAATACATAGAACATGCTCTGGTATTCCATTTTCCAGGACACTTAGTGGAATCGCCTGGTAAAGCATGGTCCTGATATGTCCATCGGCATCCTTCATTCGATAGGTAAAGATATTCTTATAATCAAGAACCTCATCCTGGTTAAGATATGAAGCGTAAAAGTGGCTGATCACCTTACTTTTAAGATTGATGATATCTATTTCTTCTGGAACAACTGTTTTTAAAAGATCGTTAAGCTCGATCTCATCTGTACCTATTTTCACAAATTGCTCTACAGATTTAGAAACATACTCCAGTTCAAAATTATGGAGGTTTACTATATACAAGTAAGAATTACCTAAAGCGAACATAGATGCATACCTTTTAAAATCATTCGAAACTTCAAAAGGCCTATATTCCTTCACCCTGCTGGAATAAACATCTTTCCAGTGATCTGATATCTTCCTGAATTCCTCTTCCATAGAATTACATTTAATTCAAGAATAAAGATAAGGAGGAAAATAGCAGGGATTTTTAGGGGTGGTGGAAAACATCATTCAAATAAAAAAGCCTTCCGGCAATTTCCTGAAGGCTTTCTGGCCAAATATTTATGATCAATTCTGGAAAATAGTTTCTCTATATTATTTGACCCTGGAAAAACAATTCGAAATCTCGTCCCTACTCAAAATTCCGAATGAATTGATACCAGTTTTAAAACGAATTATTTGGCAATGCTAATATAAACAAGCTTCATTAGCACTGAAATACCTTTAAAAAGGTATTTTTTATCCTAAGCCATAGCATTCAGACTCGTGCTAAAGGCATACACCTTTGCAATTATACTAATATGTTGTACTTTCGGTCTTTGCTTTTTAAAAGTTATTTATGTCTCAATTTTGGCTCTATTTCAGGCTTGGTTTAGATCATGTTCTGGACTGGCAGGCATACGATCATGTCCTGTTTTTAATAGTACTTGTAGCATCCTACGGCTTTAGTACCTGGAAGCGGGTTTTATGGCTGGTAACTCTATTTACCCTAGGACACACTCTTGCTCTATTTCTTTCGGTTTATGAGATCGTGAGAGTTGATTCAGATTATGTGGAATTCCTAATACCGGTCACTATTCTTGCAACCGCTATTTTTGATATAGCCACTGCGGGTAAAAAAGTTAGAAACACGAATTATAACGCTCTATACTTCATTACGGTTTTCTTCGGACTAATTCACGGACTTGGCTTTTCTTCCTATTTTAAGATGATAGCCGCCGGTGCAGAAAGTAAATTTTTACCTCTGATAGAATTTGCCCTGGGAATTGAAACAGCCCAGGTGATCGTTGTCCTGGTAGTTATGATTATTGGTTTCATTTTACAAAATGTACTGAAAGTCTCTAAAAGAGATTGGATTCTCGTCACCGCCTCCATAGTAACCGGGATAGTCATTCCTATTCTTTTAGAAAGTTACACTGCTCTTTAGATATTGAATTTTTCAAGGTATTTTTTACTAATAATCGTTTAATTTGCAGTCTATTATTAAATTTTAGACCTATTAGTCTTTTCCCAAATACATGAATCAAAAAAAACAGCAAAAATTCGACAAGGCATATTTGAGAATTGCCAGAGAATGGAGTAAATTATCCCATTGTAATAGAAAGCAGGTTGGCGCGTTAATTGTGAAAGATAGAATGATCATTTCTGATGGCTACAACGGAACACCATCGGGATTTGAAAATTTTTGTGAAGATGATGAAGGATATACAAAATGGTATGTTTTGCACGCTGAAGCCAATGCGATACTTAAGGTTGCCGGTTCTACACAGTCCTGTAAAGATGCTACCTTATATATTACAATGTCCCCCTGTAA
>CBDTXN010000192.1:0-5470 GCA_965364455.1 uncultured Flavobacteriaceae bacterium | reverse complement strand
AGCATCCTTCTGACAGATAAATTTACCATTAAACCTTGTAAGGTCTATTGGAATAACCTTTCCAGGATATGGCGACGCAAAACTGATCTTCTTTTTGCCCTGTACCTCGTTAGAAAATATGGTCATAAAAAGACTTTCCCCGGTGAGCAATCTTTTACCGGCTCCCAGAACCTTTCCCAGGAAACCTTCGTTCTGTTTAGAACCGTCCCCAAAAATGGTATCCATTTTAATACCATTATCCATCATCATAAAGTTTCCGGCTTCAGCGATCACCGCTTCCTGTGGATCAAGTTCAAGCTCTACGTATTGCATTTCTTCCCCGTAGATATGGTAATCTATTTCATGTGCATTCATAATTCAAGTTTTTGATTGATGTAATTATTATTCAATTATAAGTAGCAAAATGACTCAGTCTGTTACTTCTTTGACTTTAGTTTAACAGTCCATTCAAATTCAAAGACTGAAACCTCCACACCATTTTCATTGATACCAACAGATTTCATCCAGAAGGTTTGTCCTTCTCCCGTTGCTATAGTTTTTTCCAAAGCATCATTCACTTTTGTACCATCATAGCAGGTGAATTTAATTCTTCCGGTTGCTTTCTTGGTGAAAACAGCCTTATTCTGTGCCACTAACATAGATATCTTCTTATCAGATCCTTGAATTTTATTCATTACCAATGCCCCCGTACTAAGCTCGGCGTCCATGGCCTGAACAGCGAAATACATGGAGTTAAAAGGATTCTGATTTATCCAAGTATGCTTTACTCCAACCTCGCATTCGGTTTGATCTATATGTTTTACCCTCACCCCACATAACCAGGCACTTGGTAATTTCAACATTAAAAAGGAATTCAGTTTTGAGGGAGAAAGCTTCATTTAAAAGGTTTTTGTTAGAAATTTTCATAAAAATAGCAAATATGTTTCAGTATTCAATTCTTAATTTTTTGTTAATTTTTAGTACTATGTGTTGCATAATACCTTCTTTTAGATATATATTTGTATAAGAATATAATAGGTTATAAACTTATCAATCAAAAATCATCATGAAAAAATCATCTCACACTCAGGCAATTAACTTATCGAATGATCAAAATCAAACGATAACCAGAACAAAGATCTATCTAGCAGTAGCTTTTATTTACATCTATTTTATCACAGCAATTTTCTTTTAAAATCAATCAGAATAAAACAAATTAGAATGACCACAGAAACCATCAATACTAATAAAACTTTGGCTACCGTACTTCATCTGTCGGTATTCACAAAATATTTCATACCACTGGGAAATTTCATCTTTCCCATGTTGCTTTGGCTATCACGAAAACAGGACCCGTTTGTAGATCATCACGGAAGAAATGCGCTGAATTTTCAAATCAGTATGTTTCTTTATACGGTATTTGTTGTGGCGATAGGAGCTGCAACCTTTGTGTATTTCGGTATGAAATTCACCATTGGAGAACCTTTATTCTTTGAACAGGATTCATTTGTAATAGATAATTTCTCTGATGCCCTGCCCTTTATTACCATCGCAGGGATACTTGGAATAATATTACTAGGTCTTTTCATCCTTGAGTTGTTTGCAGTCATCAATGCAAGTATCAGGGCTAACGAAGGCAAGTTGTATAATTATCCATTGACCATCAATTTTTTAAGTTCGGAAGTCCCGGACGAAACTAATCATCAATCAGATCAATCAAAAAATGAACAGTTTAACGACACCCAAAAACAAACACTATGAAGATTGAAAATACAAAAGCCCAGATGCGTAAGGGTGTACTGGAATACTGTATTCTCTCGGTTCTCCGGGATGAAGATGCCTACGTGGCAGAGATTCTGGACACTTTAAAAGACGCTAAGCTTCTGGTAGTTGAAGGTACTATTTACCCATTACTTACCAGGCTTAAAAATGCAGGTCTTCTCAATTACAGATGGGAAGAATCCAACAGTGGGCCACCAAGAAAATATTATGGCCTCACCGAAACAGGAAAAATCTTTCTACGGGAACTAACCGTGACCTGGGAAGAGTTGCAAACTGCAGTTAACATCGTAACCACTCAAAAAAAGAAGAACCATGAATAAGACAGTAAATATAAACCTTGCCGGCACTTTCTTTCATATAGATGAGAATGCTTACGCCAGGCTTCAACGATATCTCGAGGCAATAAGGCACTCGTTTTCTAACACGCAGGGTCGTGATGAGATCATCTCTGATATTGAAGCTCGTATTGCTGAATTATTTAATGAAAAGATCAAAAACGACCGTCAGGTTATCAGCATAAAAGAAGTAGAAGAAGTAATCACTATCATGGGGCAACCCGAAGACTATATGGTAGATGAAGAGATCTTCGAAGATGAACCAAAAAGAACTAAATCCACAAAAACCGTAGGTAAACAATTATACAGAGATACCGAAAATGGATACGTAGGCGGAGTATCTTCAGGACTGGGACACTACCTGGGCATTGAAGCCATCTGGGTAAGACTATTGTGGATCTTACTCACTATTTTCTCCAGTGGAGCCTTTATCCTAATCTATATTGCATTCTGGATCTTTGTTCCGGAAGCTAAAACCACTGCCGATAAACTGGCAATGCGCGGAGAGGAGGTAACCGTCAGCAATATCGAGAAAAAGATACGTGAGGGTTTTCACGGGGTTTCAGATAGTATAAAAAATGTAGACTATGAGAAATATGGTAAGCAGGCATCTGCCGGTGCCAGTTCTGCAGCTACAACTCTTGGTGGCATCATCAAGTTCTGTCTGAAACTAGTCGTAAAATTCGTAGGTATATTATTATTGCTAATCGCAGGTTCAACCCTGATCGCTTTATTTGTAGGATTGTTTGCGGTAGGAACTTTCGGGATTATCGAAGCACCATGGACAGATTATATAGACATGGTAAACAGCGGAGCTCCTATTTGGTTAATATCATTGCTTACATTCTTTGCTGTAGGTATTCCTTTCTTCTTCCTTTTCGTTTTAGGATTAAAGATTCTGGTTAAAAACCTGAAATCTATAGGAAGGATAGCCTTGCTTACCTTACTTGGAGTATGGCTAATCTCAGTGATCGGGCTTACCGTTGTAGGAGTTAGCCAGGCAACGAACAGAGCTTTTGATGGTGAAGTGACCAGCACAGAAAATCTAGCCGTTAATCCTACTGATACCCTGTTCCTGAGAATGAGACACAATAGAGATATTTCAGGCAAAACATGGAGAAGTTCAGATTTTAAAATTGCCTATGACAATAACCAAAAGATCATTGTGGTTAATGACATTGGGCTTATCGTTAAGTCTACCAAGGATTCCCTTGGGAAAATTGAGATCATAAAATCGGCTGAAGGGAAAGACTATAAGGATGCGAAAGACAGAGCTGCCAATATTCAGTATTCCACAAGTCTCATTGGAAATGAACTATTATTGGACAGCTATTTCATCTCCGATTCAGATTTTGGTTACCGTGACCAGGAAGTACAGATAACACTGTACCTTCCTGAGGGAACCACTCTCTATGCAGATGACAACACCTCATCTTTCCATAATGGATTTGATTACTACGGAAACCTTCTTAGTAGTGGTGAGGAAGGACATTTTCTTAAAATAATGGAAGATGAAGCTCTTTGTGAAGATTGCCCGGTAGAAACATGGGAAAGTGACGACGATACCTGGGAAGAAGATGATGATGACTGGGACACTTCAGATGATTTTAATAACAGGAACAATGAGAATGAAGAAGTAGAAGAAGAAAGCAATGAACAGGATGAGCCTGTAAAAGTAGACAGCAATGCAGTAGAACGAAATGTATAATTATGAGCACTCTTATCAACCTTGTAATAAGTCTTGTATTGGGGATTCTATTTCCCCAGGAAATGCAGGAACCAAAAACAGCGAATCACGAGATTCAAAAAGATACCATAGAGATCTTTGAAACTCTCGAATGCCGGCAACAAGTGCTGGAATGCTAATCGACCAAAGCAAAAGCCTCCAATTGGAGGCTTTTGTTATATTTGGCTTGAATCTAAACCCAATACATGTTAAAAAAATTACCCTTACTACTACTTATCATTTCTTGCGCCTGTATGGCTCAGGAAAAAATTAAAGGTAGTCGCAATGTAAAAACCGAACAATATGACCTCTCCCCTTTTCATTCTGTCAAGATCGAAGGTGAATTTGAAGTAGGAATTTTAAAAGGCAGCAGGCCCTTGATAGAGATCAAAGCAGATGATAATGTGCATGATGTTATTATGACGGAAGTCCTGGACGGTATTCTTTATATTAAGCCCATAAAGGAACTTTCAAGAACCAAAAAACAGGAATTAAAGATCACTTTTTCAGACACTCTTAAAAACATAAAAATTAGTGATGATGTTCAACTTGAGTCGCTGCAAGATCTTTATTTTAAAGATTTTACCCTGGAAGTGAAAAACGATGCCAAAGCTTTTATGACCTTAAAGGCAGGAAATTTCAGTTTGATCCATAACGATGATGCTAAATCTGAACTTAATATCACTGCAGAAAATGCAGATTTTCAGCTTAATCAATCCTCTGAAGTAAAAGCCCTGGTGAATGCACCTAAATTCAACGTAGATATTTATGAAAAAGCTTCGGCAAGGATAGAAGGAGATATTCAGGAATTCAATATCAGGGCCGATCAGTCTTCCAAGTTCGATGGGGAAAACCTTACTGCGATCACGGCAGAACTACTTGCCAACGGCGATTCTGAGATCAGGATCAACGCTACAGACTCAATCAATGTTAAAGCCAGTGGCAGTTCTGAAATTGATGTTTATAATACCCCGGTGATAAATCTAATAGAATTTAAAGATGAGGCTGTGATCGCAAAGAAGGAATTCAGCAAAGGCCTGTTTAAATAGACCTGATTTTTGCCAAACTTTTCTAAATTATGATCATTCAATTGACTGATTATCTAGATTTACCGCTTAATTCAAAAATAAAATTGAGCGATGAAATATTTATTTAAAACCAGCCTTTTCATTCTTGTCTTAAGTCTGGGCTTCGTATCCTGTAGAAATACAGATAATGAAGAAAAAGAAAAGACCGAAGTGGAAAGGATGATGGAAGATCCTGAAAACAAGGTTGAAGTTAAGGACGGTGGAGATAAGATCAAGATAGAAACTCCGGAAGGTGATGAGATCAAGATCAAGCAAGATGACGGAGAATATAAAAAGAAAATAGACAGAGCTGATGGAACCGAATCGAAAGTAAAAATTGAGGTCGGCGAAGAAAAGGTAAAAACAGATAACTAAGCCTTCATTCTAAAACATAAAAAATCCCGCTGATGCGGGATTTTCTTTTTTATATAACCTTAACTAAACTGTTTCAGGGCTGGTTTGTGGTTTTTCAATATCCTCCTCAGTTTCGATCTCTGCTAGATAACGTTCAGCATCAAGTGCAGCCATACAACCTGTCCCCGCAGCGGTTACTGCCTGGCGATAGATCTTATCCTGTACGT
>CBDTXN010000191.1:0-5535 GCA_965364455.1 uncultured Flavobacteriaceae bacterium | reverse complement strand
TTACTCCATAAATAGGTGTAATCTGGTGTACCACCACTCACACTAATATCAATAGACCCATCAGCATCTCCATTACAATTAGTATTACTAGATGAATCCAGCTCCGCTTCCAGTTCAGTAGGCTCACCAACCGTTCCTTCAACTTCAAAAGTACAACCGTTTGAGTCGGTAATTACACAAGAATAAGTATCTGGAGCTAAGCCAGTAATTTTCTTTGTAGTTTCACCGTTTGACCATAAATAAGTATATGGCGCTAAACCTCCAACAGGTAGCGCTTCTATCTCTGCATCATCAAATTGAAAACAACTGGAATCTAAGGTACTAACTGCTCCCGAAAGTGGAGTTTCAATAACTAACTCACCTAAAGTACCGCATTTAGGAGCAATATCCAGGACGCCTTTGGAGGTCGTGTTAGTAGTTACATTTTCACAACTATTTTTGCTAGTTGGACCATCAACTCCGGACGCATCGGTCCAGGCAAGATATAAATTCGTGATCTTTAAACTTGTGCCACAAGTGTAATTAATGGGTGGATAAGGCAGCTCTGTAACCGTATTGGATGGTAATCCCTCAGAATCATTACATCCAGAAATTGTTTCTGAAGATATAAGATTACCTTCAGCATCCCTTACTTCAAGTGTACCAAAAAATGCGAATGTGGGTCTAAAAGACCCCGTTTTATTATCAATTGATAATATTAATGGGAAACTTTGCTCATCTCCATCAGCACATTCGACGCATGCAGGTGCATCCAACCTTGCCTGCACAACTAGTAAATCCTGTGAAACACAATCTGATTGAGGAGGTAAAGGAGGTGTTGTTTGGGCTATGACCTCTGGAATAGAAACCAATAAAAGTAAAAGTATAAAAATACCTTTTAAAATTTCTTTTAACCCCGATCTAGAAGAATTCAGAATTCCTAGAAACCTGAATAATGTAATTTCTTTCATAATATTAAATATTTAAGGTTAGGCCAATAGAAAATAGGACCTGAAAACAGCTCTGGAGAGATGGGGGAAAAATGTCTATTCTTAATTAATCGTGTAGTGTAGAAACCGGATAATTAGCACCAGTTTTTGTACTTCTAGAGTACAGGATCAATCGGGGGGAAGAATCCAAAAATCAAGATGAAAAAATTCACCTTTATGCAATAAAAAATTCAAAAAAAAGAAATCTAACAGCCAATGAAGTAAAAGCTCTAGCAGAGTGAGGGGTAACTGAAAATAAAACTATTAGGCTATTTTGTTCATTATGGAAAAAAAGAAGGCTAATTCTAATTTAACCAGTTACAAGGAACATTATATGTTACCCAATAATCTTATTTTCAGACAATTAAATTTAACAATTTTTTTAATTAAATGAAGTGGATAAGTCAATGAAACCCAAAAATCAGGGTTTTCCCTACCTATTAATATAGTGAATCGACATATTATTTTTTTCTTAAAATAAAATGATATTGATTCTGAAATTCTCATTTAAGACCAGTCTAATTATCAAATCCTAAAAACTTGATTTAAAGATTTTTATTCCCTTCCGGTTTAATTCACTTTTCTTTAACTTTAAAAGAATAATTCAGAATGAACACGTATGAAAATGAAAGAACAGGGACTCTACTCCCCACTAAATGAGCGGGATAATTGTGGAGCAGGATTTATATGTAATCTTAAGGGAGAACGAAGTAATAAAATTATACATAACGCCATAGATATACTGGTTAGGCTTGAACATAGAGGTGCAGTAAGTGCCGATGGAAAGACAGGTGACGGAGCGGGAATTCTGATCGAAGTTCCCCACAACTTTTTCAAAAAGGTCTGCAAATTTGAGCTGCCTGAATCTAGAGAATATGCAGTAGGGATGGTATTCCTGCCTAAGAATAAGAATCAGGCATTGATTTGTCGGGAGGCGTTTGAAGCAGAAGTTAGAAAACAAGAGCTTGAAATTCTTGGTTGGAGAAAAGTACCGGTTAATCATTCCTGTTTGGGTAAAATGGCAAGCAATGTGGAACCTGCAATTGAGCAGGTATTTATAGGCCGCCCTAAGGAAATGGAAGATCGCATCTTCAACGCCAAACTATACTCTGCCCGTAAGATCGCGGAGCATACTGTAGAAAACTCTGCCCTAGCTCAAAGCGAATATTTTTATTTTTCCAGTCTTTCCACAAATACCATAATATATAAAGGCTTGTTGATGCCTCAGGATATCAACGAATATTACAAAGATCTAAATGATCCGGAGGTGATCACAAAACTTGCCCTGGTACATCAGCGATTTTCCACTAATACCTTCCCAACCTGGGACCTGGCGCAACCATTTAGATATATGTGCCATAATGGTGAGATAAACACGTTGCGTGGAAATCTTAGTAGAATGAAGGCCCGTGAGGAGCTTTTTGAAAGTGATGTCTTTGGAGAAGACATGAAAAAGATCGTTCCAATTACGATGGAAGGCAAATCTGATTCTGCTTCCATGGATATGGCCCTGGAATTATTACTGCAAACCGGAAGATCCCTTCCCGAAGCAATAATGATGATGGTCCCTGAAGCCTGGGAAAAGAATCCCTCTATGGAGGATAAGAAAAAAGCATTCTACGAATACAATGCCTGCATCATGGAACCATGGGATGGTCCTGCCTCCATTCCTTTTACTGATGGAAACTATATTGGAGCCTTGCTTGACAGAAATGGATTGAGACCGTCAAGATATACCGTAACTAAAGATGGATATGTGGTGATGTCATCAGAAACCGGTGTTCTTGATATTCAACCTGAAAACGTTTTAAAACATGGTCGCTTAGAGCCTGGAAGAATGTTCCTGGTAGACATGATCGAAGGTAGAATTATTGAAGACGAAGAAGTAAAGGAAAAAATAGTTTCAGATAAACCATATAGAGAATGGCTGAATGATAATTTATTGCCGCTTGCTGAAGTTCCTTATACAGGTAACAAAACACCGGTAGAAAATATTCCTTATATCACCAGGCTGAAACTCTTCGGGTATACCTATGAAGATATCACTACCATTATTTCTCCAATGGCCTCTAAAGCAAAGGAGGCGATTGGATCTATGGGTACAGATATTCCCCTGGCAGTTCTTTCAGATAAACCTCAGTTGCTATTTAATTATTTCAAGCAACTTTTTGCCCAGGTAACCAATCCCCCTCTAGATGGAATTCGCGAGGAGATCGTTACTGATATTAGCCTTTCTATTGGAGAGGATCTTAATTTATTTAATATCATTCCGGAACAGGCCAGAAAGCTTAAAATTCAGAATCCGGTGATCTCTAATGAAGATCTGGACAAAATAAAATATATAGATTATCCTGGCTTTAAAGCCAAATCTATTTCCATGCTTTATGAGGCAGATAAGGGGATGAACGGTCTTGAAGACCGCCTGGAGGAAATGATCACTGAAATTAAAAACGCCGTAGATGATGGCTGCAATGTGATCATACTTTCAGACCGGAATGTAAATCCTAAGCTGGCTCCTATTCCATCCCTGTTAGCCTGTTCTTTTGTACATCATCGCGTAAAAGACCACAATAGAAGATCATCTTTTGGAATTGTGATCGAATCTGCGGAACCTCGTGAACCGCACCATTTTGCCGCCCTTTTCGGGTATGGTGCTAGTGCGATAAATCCTTATATGGTAAATGAAGTGATCTATGATCTTGTGGAAAGAAAAGAGATCGATGTTGAAGATCCTGAAGTTGCCGTGGAAAACTTTAATATCGCCATCGGAAAAGGGATCGTGAAGATCATGAACAAGATTGGAATTTCCACGCTTCTCTCCTATCGCGGATCTCAAATCTTCGAAATATTAGGATTGAATAAGAAATTCGTAAATAAATATTTCTGTAATACACCTACAAGAATTGAAGGAATCGGCCTTTATGAGGTTGAAAAAGAAATTCAGAAACGTTATAAACACGCCTTTTTCCCTCCAGAAACCGAAACAGATCTCGACCTGGAAATGGGAGGTGATTATCGCTGGAGAAGAAATGGTGAACGTCATGTTTTCAACCCGGCCAGTGTTGCCAAACTTCAACAAGCTGTAAAACAAAATAGTTATGAAACCTATGGAGAATATTCCAAAATAATCAACGAGCAGAATGAGAAGCTCATGACCCTAAGAGGAATGTTCAAATTTAAAGATCTTAATCCAATCCCACTTGAAGAGGTGGAACCCTGGACCGAGATCGTAAAAAGATTTAAGACTGGTGCAATGTCATTTGGTTCCATAAGCAAGGAAGCTCATGAGAACCTGGCTATAGCAATGAACCGTATCAAAGGAAAAAGCAATTCGGGCGAAGGTGGTGAAGATGCCGATCGTTTTCAAAAAGACATTAACGGAAACTGGAGAAATTCAGCAATTAAGCAGGTAGCCTCTGGTAGATTTGGTGTTTCCATAGATTATTTAACGAATGCCAGGGAGATCCAGATAAAAATGGCCCAGGGGGCAAAACCCGGTGAGGGTGGACAACTCCCGGGAGCAAAAGTGAATCCTGATATTGCAAAAACGAGGAATTCCACACCCTATGTTGGTTTGATATCTCCTCCTCCACACCACGATATTTATTCCATTGAAGATCTTGCTCAACTTATCTTTGATCTTAAGAACGCAAATCGTGAAGCAAGGATCAATGTAAAATTAGTCTCCAAAGTAGGAGTAGGAACAATTGCCGCAGGTGTTGCCAAAGCAAAAGCAGATGTAGTATTAATTTCCGGATATGATGGAGGTACCGGAGCGTCACCTCTAACTTCTTTAAGACATGCCGGCTTGCCATGGGAACTTGGAATTGCTGAAGCACAGCAAACATTATTATTAAATAACCTTAGAAGCAGGATCGTTGTAGAATGTGACGGACAGTTAAAGACCGGTCGTGATGTTGCTATTGCCTGTTTACTGGGAGCGGAAGAATTTGGATTCTCCACTGCTCCACTTGTGGCTACAGGTTGCATAATGATGCGCGCCTGCCATTTAAATACCTGTCCGGTTGGAATAGCTACTCAGGATCCGGAGTTACGTAAGAACTTTAAGGGAACTCCGGGGAGGGTGGTCAATTTCATGTAGTTCATCGCACAGGAATTACGGGAGATCATGGCTCAGCTTGGCTTCAGAAGTATGAATGATATGGTTGGACAATGCCAGAAACTGGATACGAACCGCGCAATTAAGCATTATAAAGCCCAGGGAATCGATCTTTCAAATATTCTACATAAACCAGATATGAAAGGCGAGGTACCACTTTCTAATACTGAAAAACAACTTCATAATTTAGAAGGCGTTTTGGATTTCGAAATTTTAAAACAGGCGCATCCGGCTATCTATAGAAAAGAACCGGTAACCCTGAACTTCCCTATAGCCAACACCAACCGAACCACCGGAGCTATCATTAGTAATGAGATCTCCAAAATTCATGGTTCAGTTGGCTTACCAAAAAATCCCCTGACACTGAATTTTAATGGTTCAGCGGGACAGAGCTTTGGAGCCTTTGCAGCAAAAGGTTTGAACCTTAATATTGAAGGAAATTCGAAT
>CBDTXN010000190.1:0-5691 GCA_965364455.1 uncultured Flavobacteriaceae bacterium | reverse complement strand
GCCGCGTCGTTCGGATTCTGCACCGCTTCACGATAGGCCATGTGCAACGTCGGCCCCTTGTGCCGTGCGAGCCGGCTCCGGGTCTGACGCAGCTGGCGTTCGAACATTTTGCGCAGGCGTTCGTCGCTGAGATCGGCGCCGCTCTCCCCCCGGCGTTCGAGCATGCGTTTCTGCGAGGCGATCCCCTCGTCGAGGTCCCGGTCCATGATCAGCACGCGATAGACGTGGGCCAGCGGCAGCAACGGCAGCAGTTGAGAGATAACCTTTATTGCCTTTCCTTCGGCATCGCTCAGATCTCTATCCCGCGTGCCTTCGCTGGTGCTGCTCACGGTGTTACACCCACTTCCCCAATACCATGGGTTCCAGCCCCAACCGTAACCCCAGTAAGGATATACGTTATTATAGATATTTATGTTCTCATTGGTTTTTGTAAAAATACTAACCAGAAGATCAGGATCATCAGATTTTGTAAAACCTTTTTTATTCATTTCAGCCTCTATGGCCCGAAGAATTCTTTTTTTGTCCAGATCAGAGATCTCAGCTTTATCTATGCCGGGTTTGAAAAAAGCATAGGTTCCGTAGTTATTGAAGTTGGCTTCACGATCGTAGTCTGAAGCAACTCTAACACTATTACAGGACGATAAGAGAATCGCAAATAACAGTAGAACAGGAGTAATTCTTAGAGATTTCATAGGTTAGATTTTAAATTTATATAAATTTTAATCCAAAAGACCCGGTTCTACGAGATTAGGAATTGTAACTTTTAATTGAGGATTCATATCCATAGCTCTTTGAGCGGCGAATATAGCTTCCTTGTTCCTGGCCCAGGATCTACGGGCAATTCCGTTGTTGACATCCCAGAACAACATAGATTTCAGTCGATCTTCTGATGCTTTATCACCTTCAAGAATCATGCCGAATCCACCATTAATTACCTCTCCCCAGCCTACGCCACCGCCATTATGAATACTTACCCAGGTCGCTCCACGGAAGCTGTCTCCTATAACATTTTGAATAGCCATGTCTGCAGTAAACTGTGAACCATCATAAATATTTGAAGTTTCTCTGTATGGAGAATCAGTTCCGGATACATCGTGATGATCACGGCCCAGAACTACCTGGCCTATCTCACCACGGCCAATTGCATCATTAAAAGCCTTGGCAATAGCAATCCTTCCTTCTGCATCTGCATAGAGTATTCTCGCTTTTGAGCCAACCACTAATTTGTTTTCCTGTGCACCTTTGATCCATTGAATATTATCCTGCATTTGCTGCTGAATTTCAGCGGGTGAATTTTCTTTAAGTTCGTTCAGAACTCTAGTTGCGATCTCATCAGTTTTTTGAAGATCTTCGTCTTTTCCAGAGGCACAAACCCATCTAAACGGACCAAAACCATAATCAAAACACATTGGGCCCATTATATCCTGAACGTAGCTTGGATATTTAAAGTCTTTTCCGTTCTCACTCATGATATCTGCTCCTGCTCTGGAAGCCTCTAGTAAGAATGCATTCCCGTAGTCGAAGAAATATGTTCCTTTTGCAGTGTGTTTATTAATTGCAGAAGCCTGTCTTCTTAAACTTTCCTGGACTTTTTCCTTAAAAAGATCTGGTTTTGAAGCCATCATTTCGTTCGCTTCTTCAAAGCTCAGTTCTACCGGGTAATAACCTCCGGCCCATGGATTATGCAATGAAGTCTGATCACTTCCCAGGTCTATATAAATATCCTTATCTGCAAAATATTCCCAGATCTCTACTACATTTCCCTGGTATGCGATGGAAACAACTTCTTTTTCAGATTTTGCTTTCTTTACTCTGTCAGCAAGCTCTTCAATGTTATCGATTACTTCATCTACCCAGCCTTGTTTATGCCTGGTTTGGGTAGCTTTGGGATTTACTTCCGCACAAACGGTAATGCAGCCAGCAATATTCCCAGCTTTTGGTTGAGCGCCACTCATGCCCCCAAGTCCAGAAGTCAAAAATAGTTTTCCACCAAGGTCTTCACCCTTTGTTGAGATTTTTCTACCTGCGTTTAGAACTGTTATGGTGGTTCCATGTACAATTCCCTGCGGACCTATATACATATAACTTCCGGCGGTCATCTGCCCGTATTGGGTCACCCCAAGAGCATTGAATTTTTCCCAATCGTCAGGTTTGGAGTAATTAGGGATCATCATTCCATTGGTCACCACCACTCTGGGAGCATTTGGATGTGATGGGAATAGTCCCATGGGGTGACCGGAGTACATAACCAGCGTCTGATTATCATCCATCGTGGCCAAATATTGCATGGTTAGAAGATACTGAGCCCAGTTCTGAAAGACTGCTCCGTTACCTCCATAGGTGATCAATTCTTCCGGATGTTGCGCAACTTCTGGATCCAGGTTATTCTGAATCATCAACATGATTCCTTTCGCCTGGACACTTTTTCCGGGATATTCATCTATAGGCCGGGCATAAAAATCATAATCTGGCTTGAACCTGTACATATAGATCCTTCCATACTTTTCCAGTTCCTCCTTAAATTCCGGAAGCAGTGTTCTATGGTGCTTTTTGTCAAAATATCTCAGGGCATTTTCTAAAGCCAGTTTCTTTTCCTCGGCGTCCAGAATTTCCTTTCTTTTAGGGGCATGATTTAGAGATTCATCATAGGCTTTTGGTGCCGGCAATTCCTCTGGTATTCCTTTAAGTATCTGATCCTTAAAATCCATCTTCTATTATTGGGAGTTTGTTTTTTTATTATATCCGTAGGGGCAGTGCCTGCAGCCACTTTCACAACAATAACCTCTTTTTAGATGGTATTGCTCGGTAAAACAGCGGTAACCTTCTGGTGTCAGGTAATAATCCCCGTCTTCTAGCGGAATTCTTTTTCTCTGAAAATCCATGGGGCTAAAATACAATTTCTTATCTTGAAAACATGATTTTGATCGTCAACAAAAGGCTGTTTGGGACTAGATTTAAAGGTATAAGCTTATGGCCTTTTGTGATCGTTGAAAATGATGAATTAAAAAAGAACAAGTACTTTGTGAACCATGAAAAGATCCATCTAAGACAACAATTAGAAATGCTGGTTCTGTTCTTTTATGTATGGTATGCGTTAGAATGGTTTATTAGGTATATCGATTGCCGGGACAGAATGCTGGCCTACCGGAATATTAGTTTTGAAAGAGAAGCCTATCGCCGGGAAGCCGATCTCAATTACCTCAAAAAAAGACCATTCTGGGCTTTTTGGAAATTTCTTTAGTATTATTTGTTTCTTATTAAGTCTTCCTGAATTTATTTCAGGATCTTTTTTTTACTAGATAACTTTTGAATAGCCGAATCAAGTTATTAAAGACGAATCTACTGAGTTATTACATTTTCTGAAATTCAATAGGTATTTTTGCGCTTATGCAGGACTTTTTCGAAAAAGGTATATCCAGTTCTACAACTAATGAATTTATCACCGGGTTTTCCGGAGGGATTCAACTATCGATAAAAAGGGAAGACCTGCTTCACCCGGAAGTATCGGGGAATAAATTCCGGAAACTCAAATACAATTTACTTAAGGCAAAGGAAAAAGATCATCATACAATTTTAACTTTTGGAGGTGCACATTCCAATCATATTTCAGCCATGGCTGCAGCCGGAAAGATCATGGGTTTTAAAACCATAGGAGTAATAAGAGGGGAGGAGTTGGAAAGTTCGGAAGAGAAATGGAGTCCCACTTTAAAATATGCGGCATCCTGTGGAATGAAATTTGAATTTATAAGCCGTGAGGATTATAGGTATAAAGATTCAGAAGGATTTCTCAAGGATCTGAAAGATAAGTTCGGGGATTTTTACCTAGTTCCGGAAGGAGGAACTAATGAGCTTGCGATAAAAGGTTGTCAGGAAATACTATCTGAAAAGGATGCCGAATTCGATTTTATCTGCTCTTCTGTTGGGACTGGAGGAACCCTGGCCGGATTGATAAACGCTTCCGAAGGTCATCAAAAAGTAATTGGTTTCTCGTCTTTAAGATCTGATCATCTAAAAGAAGAGATTTCAGGTTTAGTAAAAAAGAAGAACTGGGAAATACAATTAGATTATCATTTTGGCGGTTATGCTAAGGTGAATGCTAAATTGATCAATTTCATGAATGATTTCAGTAAAAAATATAAAATCATTCTGGATCCAGTTTATACAGGAAAATTAGTTTTTGGTATTTTTGCCCTCGTAAAGCAGGGATACTTTCCTGATAATTCTAAAATACTGGCGATCCATACAGGCGGATTACAGGGAATTAAAGGAATGAACCGGTTTTTAAAGAAAAAAGAGCTGCCTCAAATTTTATATTAATATGAAAATCACCCGCTTTTTATCTCTGATCCTTATCCTTGTTTTTGCAGTTTCCTGTGGAAGTAAAAAGAAGGTAGTAACCAGAAAACAAGACGAGAAAAGGCAGAATACTGCTGAGGTAGTTGATGATAGGAGAGATGAAAAGCCACGAAATTCCTATCATTATAAAATAGAGGATTATATCAGGGAATTTGCGCCTATCGCCCAGGAAGAGATGAAATTATACCGAATTCCTGCAAGTATAACCCTGGCCCAGGGAATCCTGGAATCGGGTGCCGGAAATGGTGATTTGACAAGGAGGGCTAATAATCACTTTGGTATTAAATGCCACGACTGGGATGGGGAAAAGGTGTATCATGATGATGACAGACGAGGCGAGTGCTTTAGAAAATACAAGCATGCAAAATATTCCTATCGTGATCATTCGTTATTCCTTTCTAATCGCAGAAGATATTCAGACCTTTTTGAACTGGATCCAGATGATTATAAAGGTTGGGCCAAAGGTTTGCGTAAAGCAGGTTATGCCACAGATCGCAGGTATCCGGATAAACTGATCGACCTTATTGAAAGGTATGAATTATACCGTTTTGATTCTGGTCGTGTTGCCGGCCGGGCTTCAGAATATGTGGTCGATTCTCAAAAAAGGTCAGAAACCCATGTGGTAAGGAAAGGTGATACCCTTTATTCCATTTCAAAAAGATATGATACTTCAGTTGAAGAAATAAAAAAGATGAACGGTCTTAACGGGAATACTATTTCCGTAGGCCAGGTTTTAAGTGTGAAATAGGAGTTATTCTGAATCAGGTTCAGGATGAAGTAAAAAAATAAAAGATCATTTATGATTTATAAGAGAAGTAGTCAGTTATTCGCAGATGCCCAGAAAGTGATTCCGGGTGGAGTAAATTCTCCGGTAAGAGCCTTTAAAGCGGTTGGAGGAGAGCCTATATTTGTGGAAAGAGCTGAAGGTGCTTATTTGTATGATGAAGACGGAAATAAATTAATAGACTATATCAATTCCTGGGGGCCTTTAATCCTTGGGCATGCTCATAAACCTGTCCTGGATGCGGTTATTGAAAAAGCCAGAAAAGGAACTTCATTTGGAACTCCTACTGAAATTGAAACGAAGATCGCGGAACTGGCGGTGAAGATGGTTCCTAATATAGATAAGATAAGAATGGTAAATTCCGGCACCGAAGCTTGTATGAGTGCCGTAAGACTGGCTCGTGGATTTACCGGAAAGGAAAAGATTATCAATGGCTACAGGCATATAGCCTATACAGGAGATCATTTAACAGAAGAAGAAATGATCAGGAAGTCGAAAGAATACCTCAATTTTCTGGATTCCAGAAGATCTGTAAGACACTTTTCTAATAG
>CBDTXN010000189.1:0-5732 GCA_965364455.1 uncultured Flavobacteriaceae bacterium | reverse complement strand
AACAGGATATAACATATTTTCATCATTTCTGTAAATTGGCGGAATCTCAAGGCCGACTACTACTGCACCACAGTTTTTTGCGTCTTCAATAGACATCAAAGGTTCATCATTCTCCTGATGTCGATTTGGGGTGTCGATGATCTCGGTATCAAGATAAATTCCTCTGAACTCATCATTGATCTTAAGAAAATCTTCTTTCAGACATTCCAAACTCGAAGGTAACCGCTGCGCAGGACCTTTGATCTTAATCTGATTAGACTCAGGTTTTCCTGAATAGATCTCGAATAAAAGATATGATTTCATTTGAGCAGAGATCTTATCGGCGATTCTAACAAGCAATTTCTGGTATCCGGGAAAATCTTCGGAACCAATTATCAAGTAAGAAGATTCATTGGTTACTAATCTTCTGGTGCCTTTATCTTCTTTTTTACGCCGGTAAATAACCAGGTAGGGGAGTTCTTTCTCAATATGTAAAATTCCCTTCCCGGGAAGTTCACAACTGATCTCCTTTTCCTTTTCAAGAATTGTTAATATTTGTTCAACGGAATTTTCAGATAGATCAGGTATTTCCTGCATTTCTTCGAAAACTTAATTAATCAAGACCTCTATAGCGTTGATTATAAGGGTTTATTAATCGATTTAGTTAGATGTTCATTCCTAATTTAGGTAGATTAATAGGTTTGTATCGCTAAAACGGTCCTTTTGACAATACTTTAAGATTGGCCTATAAATAATTGTGAAAAGTTATTTCACTTTCTAAGCTTATAATATTTCAGATAAATGAAGATTTAATTAAAAAAGGCCCCTTTGAATTCAGGTGAGTTTGATTTAGCTGAATATCGAAAAGAGAACCTGTCTGTCTTAGTGATTTAAGATATAGGTTTTACGAGGGTAGAAGAACTATTATTCCGGAACCAATCAGTCTGTTTTTCCAGCCCTTTATAAAAAGAAGTTTGAGGATTAAAATCTAAAATTTTTCTGGCTTTATCAATATTGGCATTAGTGCGAAGCTGGTCTCCTAAACGGCTTGGAAGATGTTCAAATTGAATTTTACTTTTGGTTATGCTTTCAATTATTTTGATGCCCTCCATGGTACTATGTTCGTTTTCTGAACCAATATTAAAGATCTGATTATTACAAATATCTTCTTTACCAAGGACACTTATAATTCCATCTATAATATCACCAATATATGTAAAGCTTCTAACGTGCGTTTCACTTCCGGCAAATAGGGGAAACTTTTTATTATTAAGTGCACAATCAATAAGTTTGGTGAACAATTTATCTGGTCTTTCCCTGGGGCCATAAACCGAGAATAACCTTAGGGAGCATGCCTTTAGCAAATCGGCCCGTGATTTTGACAATACCAGTTGCTCTGCAGCAAGCTTTGTAACTCCGTAATGGGAAACCGGTTTCGTTTCTTCATCCTCGGCCAGGGTAGCATACTTACCATAAACTGAAGATGTGCTTATGTTGACGAATAATTTAAGGTCTTTCTGTTTTAATGCAAAGTTGAGGAGGTTATGCGTTGCAATAAAATTATTCTGGCTATACGACTCAAAGGTGGAGCTTTCAGAGTTTCCCGGCTGTGCTGCAAAATGAAAAATATAGTGTATCTCTTTGTCTATAATTCTATCCAGATCATTTTTAAGAAGATCATAATTAATTACCTGAATATTTTTAGCTTTTAGTTCCTGGGCATTTTTATATTTCAATTCCTTGCTATAGTAATCTGAAAAATTATCAATTCCTATGACCTGATATCCTTTAGCAGCGACATTTTCAGCAAAATGAGAGCCGATAAATCCTGCGGCACCTGTGACTAATACATTCATGCTTATTTAAATTTGGAATCAAAAACCAGTTAAAGAAAACAAAAAGGTAGGAGAAAACATAGTTTTTAATACATTTAAACAATTATTAATCTCCCGAATTTATAAATGCTAAAACCAACATCAACATGGCTTATAGTTTAACTATCATAGTTCCCGTATTTAACGAGGAGGAAAATCTTAAGCGTGTAGAGGAGAAGTTAAAAGAATACATTCACAAGTCTCCAATTAGTTGTGAGGTTCTGTTGGTAAATGACGGCTCTACAGATAATTCTGAAAAATTAATGATCGACATCTGTGAGCGAAATCCTGAATTCAATTTTATCAGTTTTAAAAAGAATTGTGGGCTTAGTGCTGCGATAAAGGCCGGCATTGATTATTCCACTACAAATCTTACCGGCTATATAGACTCAGATCTTCAAACAGATCCGTTCGATTTTGACCTTTTACTAGAAGAGATCGAAAATTATGATCTGGTGAATGGATACCGCCATGAGCGCAAAGATTCTGGAATAAAGAACTTTTCATCTTTAGTTGCAAATATAGTCAGGAACTGGTTTACAAATGACGAAATGGATGATACGGGTTGCCCCCTAAAGATCATCAGAACAGATTATGCGAAACGAATTCCTATGTTTCGTGGGTTGCATAGATTTCTTCCCGCAATGATTTTGTTACAGGGTGGGCGTATTAAACAGGTTCCTATAAAACATTTTCCAAGAGTTGCCGGCACTGCAAAATTTGGTTTAAGAAATAGGCTCTTTAAACCTTTAATGGATTGCTTTGGTTATCTATGGATGAAGAAAAACTATATAAATTACCAGGTTTATAAAAAATCCTAGAGTTACTTCAATATTCAATTCAATCTCATTTCGTTATGCGAGACTGTGGGTAGTTTTACAATTTTATTATTGGAGACATTTTTTGCATAAGTCATCATTTTGACTGCTGCAAAGAAAATCACTAAGTATATAAACTATGTCTGGAAGTATAAAAACAAAAAAGCCCTCCATATTGGAAGGCTTTTCGTGATGGCACCAGGATTCGAACCTGGGACCGCCTGCTTAGAAGGCAGGTGCTCTATCCAGCTGAGCTATGCCACCGTTTTGCGGTTGCAAATATAAGCCACTTTATAAATAAAACAATGCTTTTTTTAAAAAAGTCATGGTAGTTTTTAAAACCACGAAATAAAAAACTGAAACCTAATCATTTAAGCCATTAAAATTTTATCTGGAGTTACCGGCAAATCCCTCATTCTTTTTCCAGTGGCATTATAAATTGCATTGGTAATGGCCGCAGCACAACCAATTATACCTACTTCTCCTAAACCTTTTGCTCCGGCCGGATTTCGATTATAGTCTGGTTTATCTATAAAAGACACATCAATAATTGGTGCATCTGCATTACATGGAAAATGATAACCCGCAAGATCGTTTCCTATTAATCTTCCATGATCATTATCAATTTTCTGTTCTTCCATTAAGGCCATACCTATTCCTCCGATCGCTGCACCAATAATCTGATTAGTTGCAGCATTATCGTTAATTATTTTACCTCCATCGGCTACACTAACCATTTCAAGAACTTTTATGTCGCCTGTAAGTTTGTTTACTTTAACCTTGACAAAATGAGCAGCGGAAGAGCAAAAACCGTATTCTTCAGCTTCTTTACCTGCAGAGGAAGACTCTTCAATTTTAATTACCTGTAAATTATTCTGGTCAAAAATAGATCTATAAGATACCGGTTCAAGGCTATTATCGTCCATTCGTAATCCATCAGCATCTAATTTTAGAAGCTTTAGATTTCCCTGGCCTTTTATAAATTTGGAACCATAGGCATAATCAACAAGTTTTGTTTTAAGGGATTTGCAGGCAGCGGCAACTCCTCCGCTTAAAGAAGACAATCCCCAGCTACCGCCTTGAGAAGGGGCATAAGGTAGATCTGAATCTCCTAACTCAATCGAAATTTTATCCTTGGGAATACCAAGGAAGTTATGTGCCATATTTTGCATAGCAGTACCTGTCCCAGTACCTATATCTGTCATCGCTGAACGAACAATGATACTACCATCAGGTTTCATTTCTATTGAGGCATCTGCATTCTGTCTTCCGGCATTCCAGAAACCAACAGCCATCCCATAACCTAAATTCCAGTCTCCTTCTTTTAATTCTCCCGGTTTTGATTTTCGGTTTTGCTTCCATTTGATTTTTTCTGCCCCTACCATTAAACACTCATTCAGATAGTTCGTGGACCATGGTCGTCCTTTTGAATCGGTTTCTGAAAGATTTTTTAACCTAAGTTCAACAGGATCCATATTAAGTTTTTCACTTAACTCGTCAACCGCGCTTTCTATGGCAAATGCACCGGAAGCATCTCCTGGCCCTCGCATCCAGGTTGGCTTAGGAACATTTAATTTTACCTGAGCCTGTTCCGTTTTAATATTCGGAAAACTGTAATGCTTCCAGGTTAAACCGGTAATATTATCGGTATGTCCAGTATGACTGGAGGTAGCATGCTTCGCCTGGTGGTAAGCGCCAAGGAAATTTCCGTTTTCATCAGCCCCTATTTTAAAGCGCTGCCAGGATTCTGGTCTGTAGCCAACATTTGTAAACATCTGTGGTCTGGTCAAAACGATCTTTACCGGCCTGTTCAAATGCATCGAAGCCATTGTAGCAGCTACCGTATTTGGCCATACAAGCAAACCAGATCCAAATCCGCCGCCTACAAATTCTGAGATCACCCGAATATTTTCAGCTTTAATTTTAAATATATCGGCGATCTTACCCTGAACTCCATATACATTCTGACTTTTATCATAGAGGGTTAACTCCGGATCTTTCCAATTTGCAATGGTGGCATGTGGTTCCATTGGATTATGGACTTCCATCGCGATCTTGAATTCCTCATCAACAATATATTTTGCATTTTCCCAGTTTTTCAAAGAGCCTTTTTCCTCATTGGTCTCTTCCATTTTCTGTGAATCTTTATTCTTATGAAAATTCGTATTAAAACTGGATTCAGAATATTCAGCCTTTACAAATGACGCAGCATAAGTTGCATCTTCTAAAGTTTCGGCAAGGACCAGGGCTATAGGTTGATCATCAAAGAAAATCTCATCTGTATGGAAGAGTTTAAACATAAAATTCGAATCATCACCTTTTAAACCGGGTACTTCTGGTCTATTTTGATGCGTAATAATATCTATAACACCCGGAATACTTTTTGCTTCTTCCAGATCTAAGCTTACAATTTTACCCGATGGAATAGTACTCCCAACAAAGACAGCATGAACCAGGTTCGGAATGTCATATTCCGCTGAATATTTACCTTTACCGGTAACTTTTTCTTCAGCCTCAACACGTCCTTTGGACATGTCTATAGTTTCTTTATCAAAAAAATAATCCATAATTATTGATTTGTTAGGCAATTTAGCAACGCCTGTTGGATGGCCCCTTTGAGCATTGGGACTTTAAATTTATTATTGTCAAGTGGATTAATGTCTGCTACTACAATTTCAGCGGCCTGTTTGAAATTTTCTTCTGTTGGTTCTTTATCCTGAAGGAAGGCTTCAGCTTTTTTCCAACGCCAGGGTTTATGAGCGACCCCGCCGGAAGCCAGCCTAGTATTTTTAATAGTGTTTCCTGAAATATCTAAAGCAGCAGCCACAGAAATTAGGGCAAAGGCATAAGACTCCCTGTCCCTAAGCTTTAAATATTCGTAGTTTTTACTGAATGAATTTTTAGGGATTTCGATGGCAGTAATAATTGCTCCTTCCGGGAGGTTGTTGTCTTTTTCAGGATTATCCCCTGGTAGACGGTGAAACTCTTCAAATTTGATAATTTCAGTAGAACCATCGGTTTTAAGGATCTCAATTTCGGCATCCAGTGCAGCTAAGGCAAC
>CBDTXN010000188.1:0-5740 GCA_965364455.1 uncultured Flavobacteriaceae bacterium | reverse complement strand
AACCAGGATGGCAGGTTCCTCTGGTGCAAGTTCCTGGGCTCTTTTTAAATTCTCGATGGAGTTGTCAAATTTTTCCAGTTCCCGGTAGTTCTTACCTAATTCAAAATAAAGCACTGCTTTTTCTGAATTTAGCTCGAGGCATTTTTCCAGGGCAGAAATGGCCTTCTCATAATTTTCTATTCCCTTTTGCTTAAGGGCTTCAAAGAAAAGTTCCTGGAATTCGTCACTTACGTTCCCTAGGTCATCCTGATTAACATCCTGAAAAAGCTGAGGCGATTCCTGTGACCTAACAGGAACCGCCAAAATGGCCATTATCAGAATGATAATCAGGTTTTTCATGTTTTTATTCTAAGACCGAGTAGTCACCAATACTAATTTGAGTGAACTCTCCATCAAATTTAGCATGATTCCCAATCATAGCGTTATCTAATTTCGCATTTTTTACATCTGCGAAAGTCTGTATCAAACTATTCTTAATAGTGGAGTTCTGAACTTTCGTCCCGTCTCCAATGGAAACATTAGGCCCAATTTTGGCATTTATCAGTTCCACATTTTCACCAATATAACAAGGCTCTGTAATTTCAGAATCCTTGATCTTTACGGAATCTGAAATTAATTTCTCTCCATCCTTATGAAGAAAATTAAGCATTCTCCCATTGGTTTCTACGGTCACATTCTTGTTTCCGCAGTCCATCCACTCATCAACTTTACCCGGTACGAACCTTAATCCGTTCTTACGCATAGCTTCAATACCATCGTTGATCTGGTATTCTCCTCCACGGGTAAGTTTAGCATCCAGCACACCCTGAAGTTCATTTTTCAGGACTTCAACATCTTTAAAATAATAGATACCGATTACAGCAAGATCTGATACAAATTCTTCCGGCTTTTCCACAAGATCTGTAATCTCATTATTATCATTCAGCTTTACCACTCCGTAGGCTGAAGGGTTTTCTACCTTTTTCACCCACATTACAGCATCGGCCGATTTATCCAGGTTAAAATCTGCCTTAAAAAGGGTATCTGCATAAGCCACAACCGCAGGCCCCGTAAGAGATTCCTTCGCACACATGATCGCGTGCCCGGTGCCAAGAGGTTTATCCTGATAATAAATAGTTCCTTTAGCTCCAAGGCTGTTAGCGATCTTCATAAGATCCTGTTCAACCTTTTCACCAAAGTCCTCACCTATGATAAAAGCTACTTCATCTATCTTTTCATCAAGAACCTTAGCGATATCTTCCACCAGCCGGTGAACGATAGGCTTTCCTGCTATAGGAATTAACGGTTTTGGAACAGTTAAAGTATGTGGACGCAGACGTGAACCACGACCTGCCATTGGTACAATAATTTTCATTTCAATTTTTTATAATTTATTACTTGTGCCCGGTACTACCGAAGCCTCCTTCACCACGTGATGTCTCGCCAAGAATATCTACCTCTTCCCATGAGATCTGTTCATGTTTGGCGATCACCATTTGAGCAACCCGCTCACCATTATTGATCACGAATTCATCATTGGACAAATTTACGAGTATCACTCCTATCTCCCCGCGATAATCTGCATCAATTGTTCCGGGAGCATTCAATACGGTGATCCCTTTTTTAGCAGCCAATCCGCTTCTTGGTCTAACCTGTGCTTCAAAGCCCAGAGGCAATTCCATGAAAAGACCTGTTTTTACAATAGTTCTTTCTAATGGTTTGAGGGTAATTGGCTCTTCGATATTTGCCCGAAGATCCATCCCTGCTGAGAAATCTGTTTCGTAGTGTGGCAATTTATGTGCCGACTTATTAATTACTTTAATTTTCATCTTTTAAGATTGAATTATTTTAAGAATTTGATCTTTTTCAGAAAAATAGACTATCCCGATAAATACTAATAATAACGGTATCCCCACGAAATAATTTCCGCGGAAACCATAAAAAGAAATTACCGAAATCAATATAGCCAAAGATAAGTATCCGCCAATTTTCTTAAGATTATAGGGAATGGGATAATACTTTTGGCCGAAATAGAAAGAAAGGATCATCATTAAACCATACGCTGCTAAAGTTGCAATTGCAGAACCGGTGTAGCTTATTATTGGAATCAACAACAGGTTTAAAACAATCGTAAGTACAGCCCCGGCAAGAGAAATGTATCCACCAAATTTGGTTCGGTCAGTTATTTTGTACCAAACTGATAGGTTATGATATATTCCAAGAAAGAGATTAGCTAACAATATCAATGGAACAATTTCCATCGCTTCCCAATATGAGTCATTTTGAATAAGTATTACTTTTAATAGGTCAACAAATACAATCACCCCTACCAGGATCAAACTTCCGAAAACCACGAAATAGTTTGTTATCTGGGCATAGGTTTTAGATGCATTCTTCGAATCAGCATGGCTGAAGAAGAAAGGTTCTATACCTAACCTGAAAGCAGTGGCGAAAAGGGTCATAAAAAGTGCCAGTTTATAGCAGGCAGAATAGGCACCAATTTCAGATCTTGCTATATCTGCCGGCAATAAATAATCTAGCATGATACGGTCAAAAACCTCATTAATTGAAAAAGCTATACCGGCTATAAGCACCGGAAAAGCATATTTAATCATGGACTTCCATAAGATGGAATTGAACCTGAAATTTATCTTCAGGTAGAATGGAAGCATTAAAATAAGAGTAAGAGCACTTGCAATAAGATTGGCTATGAATACATAACTGATCTCAAAATCTGGTAAATAAATAGACCTGAGGAATTCTGAGCTCTCTGCCAGATTTTCAAGAAATAAAAGGAAGAACACGTTAAGGCCTAAATTCACCGTCACATTAAGGATCTTGATAATGGCATACCGCATTGGCCTTTCTGAGGCTCTAAGCCAGGCAAACGGTATTATAACCAGAGCGTCCAGCAATAATATCCAGATAGCGAGTTTTATATACTGCAGTGGAATACCTGTAATAGCAGAAATCGTTTCCTTTGAAAGAAGGGCAATTCCGAAAAAAATTAAAGATGAAAATACAAGTGAAATTCCAGAAGTGCTTAAAACTTCAGCCTTATTCTGTTGTTTATTGTAAAACCTGAAAAAAGCAGTTTCCATCCCATAGGCCAGGATCACATTGAATAGAACGAAATAAGCAAAAATAACCGAAATTTCACCATACTCTTCTTTCGGTAAAACTTCGGTGTATAATGGTACTAATAAGAAACTGAGCATTCTCGGCAACACTGTTGCCAAACCATAAATGAAAGTTTGTTGAAAGAGTTTCTTAAAGGTACTCAACAGGAGCGGGTTGGTTTCTTACAAATATCTGAATAAATAGGAATTATAAAAGCTTTGGCCTTAATCCTTTTCCACAATCCCTGTTAGTTTATAATATTTAATTTCATCATCCTGAGTGAAAACCAAAATAGCCTCATCATCTTCTATATCATATGGACTTTCTTCAGGTAATTGAGGTGGTTTATTACCATATTCCTTCGCCGGATCTTTATCCATCACCATTTCACCGGTTCCCATGCGGAAATTCGCCACATAGAGATTAGGTCTTTCCTCGCTATTTTTCAGGTCAGACTTCATACCATGAAAGTATACGGCATCAAGGCTTACCCGTTCATCCTGGATGGACGCCACAGGAATCGTAAGTTCTATCCCGTTGGAATTGTAACTATAAAATACTTGATTGAATTGAGCAGGAGAACGCTCCTGTAGACCTTTATTGCTTCCGCAGGAAGCAAAAAGTACCAGGGTGAATAATCCTAGCATAAAGAATAATGACTTTATCATAACGATCGGTTTTAAGATTTGAAGGTATGAAAACAAAACCTGTACCAAATAAAAAGACCCTCAAAATTGAGGGCCTTATAATTATAGGAAAATATTGGAATTAACCATTCAATGCTTCAGCACCACCAACGATCTCAAGGATCTCGTTAGTAATAGAAGCCTGTCTTGCTTTGTTGTAAGAAAGTTTTAGATCATCTCTAAGTTCTTTTGCATTATCTGTAGCCTTATGCATCGCAGTCATACGTGCACCATGCTCAGAAGCGAAAGAGTCTCTAAGTGCTTTATAAAGCTGCATTTTTAGAGATTTAGGGATAAGATCTTTTACGATCTCAAGTTTAGAAGGTTCAAAAATGTAATCTAACTGCTTGTTATCTTCACTTTCGAATTTCTCGATAGGAAGAAACTGCTCATCCATCACAATTTGAGTACCGGCGTTCTTGAACTGATTGTATACAACATCAATTTTATCGTATTTCCCGTCAAGGAAAAGTTGCATCAATTCTTCTGCGATCTCTGAAACATTTTCAAAGGTAAGATCATCAAAGATCCCGTTGTTGTTTTTATAAACATCAAAGGTCTTCCTTAGAATATCATTCCCTTTTTTACCTAGGGTTAAAAGTTCAACATCCTTCCCCTGATATTCGTTCTGAATCTTACTTTTTACCTTCTTAATGATGTTGGTATTAAAAGCACCAGCCAAACCTTTATTAGAAGATATAGCCACGATAAGTACTTTTTTAACCTCACGCTCTTCAGCAAATTTGCTTCCAGAGTCATCATCCAGAGTAGCACTTAAATCCTGTAGCAACTGGGTCAGCTTTTCAGCATAAGGTCTCATGGATGTAATTGCATCCTGAGCCTTGCTCAACTTGGCAGCCGATACCATTTTCATGGCGCTGGTTATCTGCATCGTTGAGGAAACCGAAGTGATCCTGCTACGTAATTCTTTTAAGTTTGCCATTTTTATTTAGTATTGAGTATTGAGCAATTAGATGATAATCACTCAATACTTTTATAATTTTCAAATTAAATACTGTGACCAGAGTTTTTGTACCTCAGATCTCTGTACTCAATACTAGTTCTTGTACTTAGATGAAAGTTCTTTAGCAGCCTGAGTTAAAGTATCAATTACTTCATCAGTTAATTTTCCTGCTTTAAGAGTATCCAAAGTATCTCTATGCTTAGCATTAAGATATTCCAGGTAATCTCTTTCAAATTCTTTCACTTTCTCTACAGGTACATCTCTCAATAAGTTCTTAGAACCTGCGTAAATGATCGCGATCTGGTTTTCTACCGGATAAGGATCGTTTTGTCCCTGCTTAAGAATTTCCACGTTACGCTTACCTTTTGAGATCACGTTCATGGTAGCTGCATCAAGATCAGATCCAAACTTAGCAAATGCTTCAAGTTCACGATACTGAGCCTGGTCAAGCTTTAATGTACCAGCAACCTTCTTCATCGACTTGATCTGAGCGTTACCACCTACACGGGATACAGAAATACCCACGTCGATCGCAGGACGTACACCAGAGTTAAATAAGTCTGAAGTTAAGAAGATCTGCCCATCTGTAATCGAAATTACGTTGGTTGGAATATATGCTGATACGTCACCTGCCTGAGTTTCGATAATTGGAAGAGCGGTTAGTGATCCGCCACCTTTTACCTTGTCTTTAAGACTATCTGGAAGGTCGTTCATTTGTTTTGCGATATCATCATCGGCGATAACCTTCGCAGCTCTCTCAAGAAGTCTTGAGTGAAGGAAGAATACATCCCCAGGATATGCTTCACGTCCCGGTGGACGACGAAGTAAAAGGGAAACCTCACGATAAGCAACCGCCTGCTTAGAAAGATCATCATAAATGATCAATGCAGGACGACCTGTATCTCTAAAATATTCACCGATCGCTGCACCTGCGAAAGGAGCATAAAACTGCAATGGAGCAGGATCTGATGCGTTTGCAGCTACGATCGTA
>CBDTXN010000187.1:0-5771 GCA_965364455.1 uncultured Flavobacteriaceae bacterium | reverse complement strand
TTTCCAAGTGTGGTAGAAGGTGAACTATAAGTTGACGCCCGGCCAGTTTCAAGCTATTCCGCATGATATTTTTCGAAAAGCCCGGTAGCTCCTCTACTGCTTCCAATATTAATACCTGCATCCCTGTCTGAAATTTTCAGATCTTTAAAAGCAGTTCTGCTGGCAAGAATAGCATACAGAACAGAATTATCCAGATGGCGGTATTTTGAATTACTCTCCTTTAGATCTTCTACTTCCTTCTGAAGATTTTCAGGTAAACTTCCTGTCCAGGAAATATCTTTTCCGACTTTTTTCAGATCAAAAAAGTGATCATCAGAAAGGTAATTTTTCCAGATCTCATCAGAAGTTTTTCCCAGTGGAGAAATTGAACCTATAGAACTTATGGAAATCTGTTTTTTCAAATGCTTGATTTTTCCGCAAAAATAAGGCTCAAATGCCTATTGCCTAAATTTAACAGGCTAAATTCTATTGCTCTACCGATTAAACTTTAGAATTGGACCTAAGCATTTTTAAAATGCCTCCAATGATTCTTTTATCACTTCGTATACCTTTTGCAATTCTGCTTCTGAGATCACATAAGGCGGCACAATATATATGGTATTTCCCAGCGGACGCAAAAACACTCCTTTATCCATAAAGAATTGGAATAATTTATTTCTCAGGTCTCCATAACGATCTGTTTGGATATCCAACTCAAATGCCAAGATCACCCCTTTAGATCTTACATTCTTCACCTTCGAATTATCCCCTAAGCTTTTGGCAAATTCCGCATTCGAATCTGAGATTCGCTGGATACTCTCTTGAATACAATCTGAAACCAACAGTTCTACCGCCGCCAGCGCTGCAGAACATGCTAAAGGATTTGCTGTATAAGTATGCCCATGAAAAAGTCCTTTAGCGATATCATCAGAATAGAAAGCATCATAAATTTTCTGAGAACAGGAAGTAAGACCCATCGGAAGTAACCCTGCAGTTAAGGCTTTGGACATACATACCACATCTGGTTTTTCTTGAATATAGTCTGAAGCGAAATACTTCCCTGTTTTCCCGAATCCGGTCATCACCTCATCAGCTACCAGAACGATCTCATTTTCCCGGCAAATCTTAAGAATATCGTTCAGGCCTTCAGCATCATGAAATTTCATTGCCGCTGCACCCTGAATTAATGGTTCATAAATAAATCCGGCGATATTATGACTGGCAATGATCTCTTTTAGCTTAGCGATAACTTCCTGATTATTATCACCCGTAGGCACAGGAATTCTTTTCACTTTGATAAAATGATCTTTAAAAGCACCATTATAGACTGATAAGCCGGAAACTGACATTGCCCCGAAAGTATCACCATGAAAGCCTTCTTCAAAAGCCAGCATCGTTTTACGGTCATTTCCAAGATTGTGATGGTATTGCAAAGCCATTTTGATTCCGATCTCGGTAGCAGTAGATCCATTGTCATTAAAAAACAATTTTTGCTGACCTTCAGGAAGGATTTTGATCAAAGCTTCAGATAATTCAATAGCCGGCTTATGGGTAAATCCGCTAAAAACGACCTGATCCAGATCCTGCATTTGAGCAGCTACTTTTCCCGTGATATATTCATTACAGTGTCCATAAACTGCCGTGTACCAGGAGGAAATAGCATCTATATAAGTTTTGCCTTTATCGTCTGTGAGTAAACAGGCTTTTGCTTTGGCTATAGGGAGCATCTCAGGCGACACCTTATGCTGGGTCAAAGGATGCCACAAATGTTTTTTATCCCTTTCAGCTAAACTTTCCCTCTCCAACTTTACATCTCGCATAATTTCTCTCTAAATTTTTCAGCGTATTCCAAAACAACATTTTGATCAAAATAAGGCTCTTCTTCAATACGGCCTATCACCTCCACCTTTCCTAATTTCCTGATAATACTTTCAGTTGTTGGATGCTCTTTTCCGCTAAATATAATCCCGATATTTTCGATACCGCGATTTTTTAATGCTTCAATACTCAACAAGGTATGATTAATACTTCCCAGGTAATGTCTTGAAACAAGAACTACAGAATCATCTTTTGAAATAAGGTCAATGATAGTTTCTTTATCATTAACAGGCACCAATAAGCCTCCCGCCCCCTCTACAACAAGATCTCCTTCTGTTTGAGGAACTTTTATATCATTCACCTGTATTTTTACCCCGTCGATCTCCGCGGCTGCGTGAGGGCTCATTGGAGTATTTAAAGAATAGGCATTTGGATGAAATTGTGTCTTCTTATTACTAATAAGCTTTTGAACTTTATGAGTATCTGAATTATCAAGGTCTCCGGCCTGGATCGGTTTCCAGTAATCTGCCTGCAAGGCTTCGGTAACTATTGCTGAAACAACAGTTTTTCCTACTTCAGTCCCTATCCCGGTAATAAAATATCTTTTCGGCATTATTTAGTATTTACCACAAAATTACCCAAGACTTTTAAGACCTCCGAAATTTCATGCTTAGAATTATAGGAATGCAGGCAAAACCTTAATCTTTCAAATCCTTCCGGCACAGTTGGCGAAAGAATCGGTTTTACATTAAAACCTTTCTTCTGAAGTTCTTCTGCAGCTAATTTAACCCTGTAATTCCCCTTGATGATACACGCCTGAATGGCGGAATTACTTTCTACAAAAGAATTCTGAAGATCATTTTCTCTTATTCCAGCTCTGAAATGCTGAATATTACTCCTTAACCCATTCAATTCAGATTGATCCTCGTCTAGAAATCTGTAAGCCGCCCTGATAGTATTTACGGTATGCGGAGGCAGTGCTGTTGTATAAATTAGGCTTCGGGAGAAATTCACCAGGTAGTCCTTAAGATCTATACCACCGAGAATTACTGCTCCATGACAGCCTATAGCCTTCCCAAAAGTATGAATACGGGCAAAGATCTCGCTTTCAATATTTAATTGCTGAACAAGCCCCTCACCTTTTTCACCAAAAACACCGGTTGCATGTGCTTCGTCTATTATCAAGCGAGCCTGGAAGCTTTCGGCCAGGTCGAGCAATTTTTCTAGATCTGGAGAATCACCATCCATGGAAAAGACAGATTCGGTAACTATATATATTTCAGGATCATTCCTGTTAATATCCAATCTCTCGAGTTTTCTGAGCAGATCATCAAGATCATTATGTCGAAATTTATAACTTTTAGCAAGGCTCATTTTTAATCCATCCCTTATAGAGGCATGGGAATATTCATCGTAGAAAATAATGTCGTTCTTCTGAGGAACCGCAGAGAAAAAGCCAATATTGGCGTCGTATCCGGAATTAAAAATAAGTGCAGCCTGAGAATTATGAAAGCTTGCCAGTTGATTTTCGGCCTTTTTAAATACCGGGTGATTTCCTGAAAGCAACCTTGAACCGGTAGCGCCATTCAAAGAACCATATTCTTGCATCAATCTATTTGATCGACCTGCAATAATTTCTGATTCTGAAAACCCCAGATAGTCATTCGAGAAAAAATCCACACCCCTGGAATTTGGTAATATTTTCCTAAATGAATTGTCTTCCTTTCTCCTCTGAAGCCTTTTCTCTAATTTAGATGGAAGTTTTCTCATGTTACAAAAGTAAACATTCACTTAAATAATAATATGGATTGGACATTATTCGCTCTTAGAGTTGGCCTGGCAACGGTAGCAGGTCTTATTATCGGCTTTGAAAGAGAGATACAGGGAAAAGGAGCAGGCCTAAAAACCAATGCACTTGTTTCTCTAGGTGCATCTTTATTTATTTTAATGTCCTTGAATTACGAGGGTGAAAAGTACGTTGATATTACCCGTGTTTTAGGTCAGGTTGTAGTAGGAATAGGATTTATTGGAGCCGGGACAATTCTGGAAAAGAAAAATAAGGTAAAAGGCCTCACAACGGCAGCAACTGTTTGGTGTAGTGCAGGTGCGGGTTGCCTGGCAGGATTCGGATTGTATACAGAACTTGCTATTGTAAGCGTAATCATCCTTACCATCAACCTTATTTTCGGTTATGTAGAACATAAGATGATCAAGAAGAAGAAGAAAAAAGAGGAGAAGGACTGAGTTTAGACTACTTGTCCTCCATTTTAGTATGATCTACATTGTCTTCAGGAGTATCGTCTACTATACTCTTTAGAATATGGGTATTTTTCTGGTATTTCCCGCGAAGTTCGTCCATCACTGATTTATCCCATAGTTTAACACCAATAAAATAGGAAGCCCTTCCAATTAAATGAGCACTTACCGGTGCAGTTAGGAATAGAAACAATATAATTACAAAAGCCTGGGATGTAACATCGGCATTACTAAAATATACTGTTGTAGACATCAAAACCAATCCTACTCCAAGAGTTGCTGCTTTTGTTGTTACAGAGATCCTTAAATAAGTATCTGGCATCCTAACTAGTCCAATCGCCGCGAAAAGCACGAAAAGAGCTCCAAAAGTTGCCAGTATGCCAATTGTTATATCTATCATTTCCTTTTTCTTTTTTCCAGGTAATAAGACAGGGCTACTGTACTTAAAAACGCTATGAGGGCGAGGATCAATGCCGTATCCATTAAGGTGGAATGGTCATAAATAATACTGTAAACAGCTATGACTCCAATTCCGGTAGTAATTAAAAGATCCAAAGCCACAATCTTATCTGCAATGCTTGGGCCTTTGATAAACCTCCAAAGAATAAGTACTGCTGAAATCACCAGCACCGGTAAAATTATAAAATGTAAATATTCGAATAGTGTCATTACAATACCTCCATTATTCTGCGTTCAAAACCATCCTTAATACTTCTAATAAATTTCTCTCTGTCCTTTATATACATTGCATGCACAAAAAGCACTTTCTTATCATTTGAAACATCAAGGCTTAGAGTACCCGGAGTTAGAGAGATCATATTCGCCAAAACTGTAATACCAATATCAGATTTCACATCTAATGGTACCATTATGATCCCAGGGGTCATATTAAGTTTTGGAGTAATTACTTCGTAAGCCACCTCAAGGTTAGCTTTGATAAGTTCATATAAAAAGAATACCAATAAAATGATCACTTTCGGGACGATGAGGAAGTATTTACTTCTTTTTCGTCCAACAGTTATCAGCCAAAGAATATGAAAATTCAGAAAGAATCCAAAAAGATAATTTTCTACGGAAAAGTCACCCGTCAGCGCAACCCAGACAAAGGTTAGTAAAATATTAGAAAGAAACTTATTCTTCATCATCTCTTAGTCCTTCGATTTTAATACAGCATCAACATAACCCTGACTATTCACAAGTTCATCTGCAATCCTGGCCGATAGCTCCTGAATATGTTCAGCTCCAAATCCAATATACAAAGATACAATACTCAATAGAGCAACAGGAACCACAAATTGTAGTCTTTTAGAATTGGTCATTTTATTAAAATACCCAAAATTACTTCTCAATGGAAGTTCTTTACCATCTTTCCAGAAAACCTCTGCCCATAATTTTGCAATTATTACGAGCGTTATAAAACTGGCAAATATGATGGCTCCAACTGTAATATAGGAACCGTTAGTAAATCCGGCTTTTATCAGATTGATCTTTGGCCAAAACCCGGATAGCGGCGGAATTCCAACCAATGAGAACAATGGAATAAACAGAAGTAAACTGATCTTTGGCCATTTCGCATAAATATCTCCAAGGTCCCTCATGCTGTTTGTTCCTTTAATCCTGTATACAACACCGCTAACCATGAACAAATTGGTCTTAACGATAATATCATGAATCAGGTAAAAAATAGCTCCAGCTATGGCCAATTCGGTAAACATACC
>CBDTXN010000186.1:0-5798 GCA_965364455.1 uncultured Flavobacteriaceae bacterium | reverse complement strand
CATTTTGACAGGCTTCGTCATACTTTTCAATACTAATTTTAGTCCCGATATCCTCTTTGGTAATTCCAAGCTCCTTCTCCACTCCTAACTCCACAGGAAGTCCATGAGTATCCCTTTCAGCTTTACGCTTTACCTGGAAACCTTTTTGAGCTTTATATCTGCAAAAAATATCTTTTATGGCACGAGCCATAACGTGGTGAATTCCCGGCAAACCATTTGCTGAAGGCGGGCCTTCAAAAAATATGAATGGTTCTTTACCTTCACGGGTAGACACACTTTTTTCGAAAATATCATTCTCGTCCCAATAATTGAGTATTTCCTCTGCCACTTTGGGCAGGTCAAGACCTTTGTATTCAGGGAACCTTCTGCTCATTTTCTGCTTTTTTCAAATGATGTGCGAAAATAAGGATTTTTAACAAAAGAAGATATTAATCTAAGGTAAAATACATGTGTAATTATTCTTAAGCAGAAACTTAAAAAGCTGAAGCTTAATTGCTTTTAAATAAATACCATTAAAAAGTATAAGAAAGGGCTATGATCAAATTTCTTCCTGCAGCCGCTATTCCCGATGAATAGGTGCGGTAACGCTGATCTGTAATATTTTCGATAGAAACCGTAGTACGCCAGTTGGCATTTAATTTATATTGTCCGGTAAGGTTCAAAGTATACCATGCCGGCGAGTACGGATTTCCGTTTTCGTCAAGGGCATACAAATAGGGTTTATCCTGCTCTCCCGGTGCAAGATCCTCAAAATCAAACTGACCATTATACTCAGCAAAAAGGTCAAATTTCAGCCTCCTTTTATTCCAGATTAGATGTGTGTTTCCAAACATTGGAGCAGCATGCCTTAGAGGCACATATTCATCGCCCTCATTCTCTCTTCCGTAGGTATAATTGAATTGTGACTTAAGTCTTAAGGCTACCGAAAAATCCACCTCTAAACCAGCTTCAAAGCCATAAACATAGGCATTCGCCGCATTTTGAATCGCCTGAACACTACTAGGTTCACCCTGGTAATCAATTTCGGTAACCCCGTCCAGGTTAAAGTCTCTGCGCACCATTGCATTATCAAGGTATGTATAATATCCTGTTAGTGCGAGGCGGATAGTATTAGTCAGCCTAAGATCTGCTCCCAGTTCAGCATTATAGGCATATTCAGATTTCAGGTCTGGATTCGGGACAACCACAGAACCCGGTTCCGAATCAAATACTTTTCCAACATCGTCTATATTCGGAGCCCTGAATGCGGTAGAGAGACCCAGTCTCCAGCCTACAAAATCATTTTGTCTCCAGTTGAGCCCAAGACTTCCGGTAATGGCACCAGTACTTATATCAGCCTCGTCAAAAGGAAAATCATAGAACCTATCATCGAAACTGGCATCTACAAAGACGTGATTATATCTAATTCCCGATTGCAGAGAAAGTTTCCTAGTTAGCTTCCACTGAAAGCTAGAGTAAACTGCCATAGATTGCCAGCTCGAACCATCAGGATACCTGCTTGCAGTTGCACCATTTTCATTAGTATCTATATTTCTAAAACTACCTTCTGACGATACATTATTCAATACATATTCAAAACCATAGAAAAATTTGCTTTCAGAAAATCCTTTTTCAAAATCCAGGTTGACCGAATAGGCATCTACATTCTCTTCGGTAGTATATAATATGGCATCTCCGAAATTCCTGTCATTCCTGCTTTCACCAAAAAACTGATAAGCTCCCGTAAATTGAACTTTATCATAAAAACCCGATTCACTCCTATGGTTAATATTAAGATTTCCCAGAAACCATTCCTGAGGCCCGTAATACCATTCAGCAGACCTAAGTACACCATCTCTTTTTCTATAAAGCCTGTCGAACCGGGGAAAATCTGAAGTTTCAGAATAGATCAATCCCAGGTTAAGATCCCAGTTCTTAGAAGGCATATATTTTATTTTCTGAAGCAGGTTAAGTTGATCATAACCCGTTGGCATTTGCACCAAAGGATCATCATTTTTCAGCATTACATCCATACCATTCTGCCGCCCCGCATAATCCGTTCTCAGGTAATCATCTGGTCCATGCTCACCCATTCTGAGATCGCCAAAATCTGAGTAGGTAATTCCAGTTCTAAAGGCCCAGTTCTCCCGGCCAATATTTACATCAGCATGAATTGTATTTTCATTATTCGCGGTTGCAAACCTTGTATATATATTTCCAGAAAAGGAAGTTCCTTCATTAAAACTGAATTTTGGCTTCAGGGTGAAAAAGTTCAATACACCACCTATCGCGTCACTCCCATAAACCACAGAACCGGGCCCAAGGATCACCTCTGCACTTTCAACCATCATAGGATCTACAGAAATAACATTCTGAAGATTACCACTCCTGAAAATTGCTGAATTCATGCGCACACCATCTACAGTTAAGAGCAAACGGTTAGTTGAAAAACCCCGAATCATAGGACTACCGCCCCCTAATTGACTTTTTTGCATATAAACCTGCCCGGTACTTTCAAGAAGGTCTGCAGAAGTTTGCGGGCTGGCCAGTTCAATTTCTGACGGAGAAATGCTTACTATTTTTTGAGGAATCTCATCCTTATTGAGTTTAAACCTGGCTACAGAAAGAGTCACCTGGTCTAATTGATTTTCACTGGAATGCAGCAGAACGATATTACTATTATTAACGATCTCTCTCTTTCTCCTGTATGCTTCCATAAAGGATTCAGCATTAAAAATAATAACCTCTGTATCAGAGAATTCTGAAATATCCACTTTTCCGGAAACATCTGTAACTAGAAATACCGACCTGTCTTTATTATATACCTCAACATTATGGATAGGTACACCTGAATTATTATCTAAAACCGTTATCTCCTGGGCAGAGGATATTGAAAAAATTAAAAGAAAAAGGGCAAATAATTTTAATCGCATTTAGCCAAAAATTTCATTCAGTACACTTAAAGATTTTGGTTTTCTAAAGCCTTCGATATGCAATTCATAGTATAGCAGAAGCATATTTAAAAAATCCTTTCGGGAAGCCTGGTTCATTTTTATATGCTGAAAAGCATCAAAATCGGTGCCCAAAAGACTTCTCAGCAAATCTACATTTTTACCTTCGATACAATAATCGTTTGTGGAATATTCCTGAAAAACTCCATCTAAAAGATTGAATATGGGAAGATCATTAATTCCCAGGTCGGGCTGAAAACCCAAATAACGCGTAAGATTTAGCAAAAATAACAGGTGGAAATTGGCAAACTTATCTGAAGCATCAAGCACCTGAAAACTGTATTCCAGATAATGGAACAATGGCTCATTGCTTTCTTCCTCATGAATGCTGTTTCGAAGCATTTCTGCCAGAAACATTACCATCGCCTGTTTAACTGGATGTGTATGCAGGGTTTGATAATTACCCGTAACCTTTGCTTCCCGAAGATATTCCAGCTTACCCCCGCCTCGATGATTTGCAACAATATCCAGTTGGGTAAGGCTCTGGAACATGGAAGCTTTGAATTTTCCTTTCTTAGATTTGAGCACACCCTTTAGCATATAGGTACAAAGACCATCAGACAGCGTATAGGCTTTTACTATCAGATCGGCCTCTCCATATTTTAAAGCACTAATTATGATTGCCTTGGTGTGGATAAGCATTCAGGGAAATTTGAGGTGAATTTATAAAAAAAGCCGCTTTTAAAAAGCGGCTTCCTATATTTTACATGATGGAATAGTCTTTATACCACTCCCTGAGAAAGCATTGCATCAGCTACTTTTACGAAACCGGCAATATTCGCTCCTTTTACATAATCAACAAAACCGTCTTCTTCAGTTCCAAATTCCACACACTTATCATGAATATCGTTCATGATCTCGTGAAGTTTTTTGTCAACTTCTTCAGCAGTCCAGCTATACCTCATAGAGTTTTGAGACATTTCCAGACCTGAGGTTGCGACACCTCCGGCATTAGAAGCTTTCCCTGGTGAGAAAAGTATTTTTTTCTCATGGAAAACAGCAATGGCTTCAGGAGTACAAGGCATGTTTGCTCCTTCGCCAACACACATACAGCCGTTATCTACCAACGTTTTCGCATCACCTTCCTCAAGTTCGTTTTGTGTAGCACAAGGAAGCGCAACATCACATTTGATTTCCCATGGGGTTTTTCCTTCATGATATTCTGCAGAAGAATACTCATCAACATATTCACTAATTCTTCCTCTTTTCTCATTCTTCAATTCCATGATGAATTGAAGTTTATCTGCATCGATACCGTCTTTATCATAAATGAATCCTCCGGAATCTGACATGGTAACTACCTTAGCTCCAAGTTGAGTTGCTTTTTCAGCAGCGTACTGCGCAACATTACCAGCTCCTGAAATTACCACAGTCTTTCCTTCAAAATTCTCTCCTCTGGTTTTCAACATATTTTGAGCAAAGTATACGTTACCGTAACCCGTAGCTTCAGGTCTTATTAAAGAACCACCATAAGAAAGACCTTTTCCAGTTAGAATACCGGTAAATTCATTCTGGATTCTCTTATACTGACCAAATAAATAACCTATTTCACGTCCTCCTACTCCAATATCCCCGGCAGGAACATCACAGTTGGCACCAATATGCCTTTGAAGTTCGGTCATAAAACTCTGGCAAAATTTCATCACTTCATTATCAGACTTTCCTTTTGGATCAAAGTCTGAACCTCCTTTACCTCCACCCATAGGCAGAGTGGTAAGACTATTTTTAAATACCTGCTCAAAGGCAAGGAATTTAAGAATACTAAGGTTTACAGAAGGGTGAAAACGTAATCCTCCTTTATAAGGTCCAATTGCCGAATTCATTTGTATACGGAAACCTCTATTAACCTGAATTTCTCCTTTATCATCCAACCATGGCACTCTAAACATTACCATTCTCTCAGGCTCAACCATCCTTTCCAGAAGCATTTTGTTCTGGTATTTTTTATTTTTTTCAATAAAAGGAATTACCGCTTCAGCAACCTCGTGAACCGCCTGCATAAACTCAGGCTCATTTTGGTTTCTGGCTGATACTGTATCCAGGAAACTTTTGATGTTTTCTTCCATAATGACTGGCACTATTATTAAATTATAAATTTTATGTCCAAATACTGTCGCAAATATAAATATTCTTTAAGGATTAAAAGTTTCATTTTATCATTTGATATAAAATTAACTTTTAATTTTTGAGTCCGCAATAATACTAGCAAAGATAAAATTCCCGTTATTGTAGTTTTGTTATATTTGCTTTTACCGCAAGTCAAACCTAATGATTAAAACCAGGGCAATCTTTCCAATACTGCTTGTTCTCTCGCTTTGGTCGGGCAAGACTTATGGTCAATTGTATATCTCTCATGAAATTGGTGCCATTACTGGCCCCGCTGGTTTTTTTACAGATTATGGCGAACGCTGGAATGTTCAAAACAACCTTGAGAATGAAGGCTTTGGAGTTGGACTGGTATACTATGCAAACTTTGCCTATAAACCTTATTGTAACTGTAAACCCACGAAACTTTTCTTTCAGAAGCATTTTAGAATAAGAGCTGAGATAGATTATCTACGCTCTAAACTGGAACATTTTGGTCCTGTTGCTTCAAAAAATACTGAAGGAGGAAGGCAATTACGGGCCATGCACGGAACTACTGAATTATACCAGGGTGGATTAGCGCTGGAGTATCACTTTTTTGGGATCAAGGAAGCTCGTGATTTTGCAGTTCGTTTTGCACCCTTTATTAGTGCGGGTGTACATTTTGTGCACTTCAGACCTGATGCATATTCAGACCTTGGACCTTTGGACAGCCCGAAGGTA
>CBDTXN010000185.1:0-5881 GCA_965364455.1 uncultured Flavobacteriaceae bacterium | reverse complement strand
TACAGGTTTAAAGGCAATTATTGGTATTCATAACACTGTTTTAGGACCTGCTTTGGGAGGTACCAGAATGTGGAATTATACCAGTGAGTGGGAAGCAGTAAACGATGTTTTGCGTCTTTCAAGAGGGATGACTTTTAAGAGCGCGATTACAGGATTAAACCTTGGAGGAGGTAAAGCCGTAATTATAGGAGATGCTAAAAAAGATAAGACTCCTGCACTTATGAAAAGATTTGGTGAGTTTGTACATTCTTTAGGTGGTAAATATATTACTGCAGAAGATGTAGGAATGGAAACTTCAGATATGGATACGGTAAGAGAGGTAACTCCTTACGTAACCGGAATTTCAGAATCTAAAGGTGGAGCAGGAAATCCATCCCCAATTACTGCATATGGTGTATTCATGGGCTTGAAAGCTTCCGCTAAGTTCAAGTATGGTACAGACGACCTTGAAGGTAAAAAGGTATTGGTACAGGGAATTGGACATGTGGGTGAAACCTTGGTTGAATATCTAACTCAGGACGGTGCCGAAGTATTCATAAGTGATATCAACGAAGATCGTCTCATGGAAGTGAGCAAGAGATATGGAGCGCACATTTTTACTGCAAGAGATATATATTCTGCAGATGTGGATATTTATGCACCTTGTGCATTAGGAGCGACTATCAATGACGATACTATCCAAAGACTTAAGGTAGATATCATCGCCGGTGCTGCCAATAATCAGCTGGCAGATGAGGTTTCTCATGGAGAGATCCTTCAGAAAAAAGGAATTGTATATGCTCCAGATTTCTTAATCAACGCAGGTGGTATTATTAATGTTTACGCTGAATTGGAAAATTATGATCGCCAGGAAATAATGCGCAAAACTGAAAATATATACAATACAACTCTTAGAATTCTTGAAAAGGCTTCTAAAGATGATATTACCACTCACTTTGCTGCACTGCAAATTGCAAAGCAGAGAATTGAGGACAGAAAAAATCAGAAATTCAATTAGTCAGTTCTAATTAATTAATATTTTTGCAGGGCGAAAGTGGAATGCTTTCGCCCTTTCTAATTTCTAAAGTTCTTTTAAATTTATGTTGACAAGAAGACATATCAGGGTTAAAGTAATGCAGTCGCTATATGCATTCAGCCAAAGCCAGAATGACAATCTTACTACCGAAGAAAAATTCCTTCTTAAAAGTATGCAGGAAATGTATGACCTGTTTCTTCTTCAAATTAGTCTGATCACGGAAATAAGAGAACACGCAGAATCCTACCTGGAGAAATCCCAGCAAAAACATTTAGCTACAAGCGAAGAAAAAGATCCAAACCGCAAGTTCGTGGATAACCAGATCTTTCAGATCCTTAATGAAAATGAGAGTATTCAGGAAGCCCTTGAAAAGCATAAGATCAATCACTGGAAACAGGATGATGAATATGTAGCCATTATCTGGAATGAGATAAGAAACAGTACTGCTTACGAGGAATACATGGAGACAAGGGAAGGAGATTTTAAGGAGGATAAGAAATTTATCATCCATATTTTCAAAGAGATCATTGCTCCTAATGACAAGCTTTACGAATATCTTGAAGATAAAAAATTAACCTGGGTAGATGACCTTCCTTTGGTGAATACAGCGGTTTTAAAATTCTTACAGAAATTAAAGGAATCCACTGGTAGAGAGAAGAAGATCACGCAGCTTTTCAAGAACGAAGAGGATAAGGAATTCGCCATAAAACTTTTCAGAAAAACATATTTGAATGATGAAGATCTTTCTGAAGAGATGCTTGGGAAAACCCCGAACTGGGATAAGGACAGGATCGCAGAAGTAGATATGGTTCTAATTAAAATGGCCATTTGCGAATTTTTAAAATTCACCAGTATACCAGTAAAAGTGACCATTAACGAATACCTTGAGATCGCCAAAGAATACAGTACTCCAAAAAGCAGCATTTTTATCAATGGGGTTCTAGATAAACTTTCCAAGGAATATCAATCAGAGGATAAGCTAAATAAAACCGGCAGGGGTCTTATGTAGTTAAGATTTTTTATTTACTTTTATCCATTAGAAAATTAACAAAATAACTTCACCATGAAAAAAACAATTCTAATGTTTGCGGCAGTAGGGGCAATGCTGTTCACCGGATGTAAAGATAATGCCTCAGACAAAGTAAAGGCAGAAAACGTAGAAGCATCTGCAGAACGTGATGCACAGGTTACGCAGTATCCTGAGATCTCTTTCGAAGAAACAGAATTCGATTTTGGTAATATTGCCAAAGGAACAGCCGTTGAGCACGTTTTCAAATTTGAAAACACTGGTAATGCACCTTTAGTAATCACGAACGCTTCAAGTTCTTGTGGTTGTACCGTACCAACCTATCCTAAAAATGAAACTATCGCACCTGGAGAATCAGGAGAGATGTTAGTTAAGTTCAATGGATCTGGTAACGGACAGGTGACTAAAACAGTTACTGTATCTGCAAATACAGAATCTGGTAAAGAACAAATAAAAATCAAAGCTTTTGTAGAAGCTGACGAAAACGCTAGCTAAAAGCATTTATGGATCAATTAACGCAGTTTGCACCAATTATTTTAATGTTTGTGGTTGTGTATTTTTTTATGATACGCCCGCAAATGAAAAAAGCTAAACAGGAAAAGAATTTTGCCTCCGAACTTAAAAAAGGAGATCGGATAGTTACCAAAAGCGGTATGCACGGTAAAATTGTAGATTTTAGCGAAAAGAATAATTCGGTGATAATTGAAACCGGAGCAGGTAAAATTACTTTCGATCGTTCTTCAATATCTATGGAGATGAGTACCAAACTTAATGAGCCTGTTAAGGAAAAAAAATAAATTCTTTTTATAGAATTTTTGAAAAGAGCCTCTCAAAATCGAGAGGCTCTTTTTTTTGTGAATAAATTCTTACGCAACCAATTGCAGGTTTTTGTATCTAATGATTAAAGGACAATCTTTTTTCAACTAACCAATACAATAATTATGCAAAAATCTGCATTATTTTTCGTGCTAATAATATTCCTGGTTTTAACCGGATGTGAGTCTGAAGATGTGACCGGAGCCATCACAACCGACGATTCAGGAATTGAATTTGATTCTTCTGAAGGAGGAGAGAATTCAGGAAATGGTGAACCAGGAGATCAATCTGATGCAGGGAAAATTACTGCTGCAGAATGGAATGATCTTGAAAACTGGGATTTCTGGCAGGGCTTGACGAATGCAGAGGAGTTTTCAGAAATGGGGGCATTCTGGGGCTTTTATTCCCAGAGAAGAATTTCAGTTAAGGTTGAAAATGAAATTGGAGAACCGGTAAACAATATAAAAGTTGAAATTAAAGGTGAAAATTCTGAATCATACTGGATTTCAAGAACAGATAATTTCGGTACTGCCGAGTTATGGCCAGATCTTTATGAGGAAGAAAGCCTTGATATTGCTGAACTTGATCTTTATGTGAACGAGAGTAAAATAGATCAACAGGTGATCTCATTTTCACAAGGCATTAATGAAATAGTTATTACTGAAAATAATGTTGGCTTAAAAAAGCTTGAATTATCATTTATCGTTGATGCAACAGGTTCAATGTCTGATGAGCTTGAATTTCTAAAGGACGACCTTAAGGATGTAATCGCAAAGGTGAAGAATGCAAATTCAGGCTTAAATATTTATACTTCTACAGTTTTTTACCGGGATGAAGGTGATGAATATGTTACCAGGCATTCCGCATTTACTGAAGACATCAATTCTACAGTTCAATTCATCAATCAACAACGGGCAGATGGCGGAGGAGATTTTCCTGAGGCAGTACATTCAGCTATGAATGTTGCATTAAATGATTTGCAATGGTCTGAGGACGCAAAAACCAGGATCGCCTTTCTCTTACTGGATGCACCTCCTCATGATGAAACCCAGATCGTAGGACAGATTCGTAATTCTGTGAAGATGGCTTCAGAAAAAGGCATCAAACTAATCCCAGTAACTGCCAGTGGCATCAACAAAAAAACAGAGTTCCTAATGAGGTATTTTTCAATAGCTACTAATGGTACCTATATTTTCATTACTGATGATAGTGGAATTGGGAATTCACACCTGGAAGCCAGTGTTGGGGATTATGAAGTAGAGTTATTAAATGATCTTATGGTTAGGCTAATAAATAAATATTCAGAATAGATCTAGCAATTCTTGTATTTATCGTGTAGCCCAACTCCCTTCTTTATCATGGGCGTGATTTTTTCTAGACGGTTAATCCTTGTTTGTTCTCTTTTAGCCTCAGAGACATGATCTGCATATTCCCGTTGCTTTCCGGGAGTGAGTTCTTCAAAGCTGGTCTTTAATTCAGGATCGGTTTTGAAGGCGGCAGATAATTCAGGAGGAACTATCAATTTTTTAGTAGTATCAGGTTTTATTTCCTTTCCTTCCCGTTGATTTTGGATCGCCTCCTTAATATAGGGTAATAAAAGGGAAGTTTTAATCTCATCTCCTTTTTCAAATCTAATTTGCCTCAAGGCTTTGGTTTTACCTTCCTGGGCATTTACCAAAAGAGCGGTATTATCCTTCAGAAGAGCTCCATTGAAAAACCAGATTCCGTAGTGATTCTTAAATGCCCCTAGTCCAACTACATTCTTACCGTCTAGTGTATAAACCGGCGCACCCCATTTAATTTCCGATTTTAGATCTGTGGAAATGATCATCTCATGAAGCTGTCTTAGTTCCTCCTCCCAGTATTCATGGCAGGAGATGTATTCTTCAGCATTCTTAACAGCCATATTTAAAGATTTATGTTACTCGTATTTTCTGGAGGTAAGTTCTGCGATCTTTACTATTACCTCTGTAGCTTTCTGCATACTCTCTACAGGAACATATTCATATTTTCCGTGAAAATTATGTCCTCCTGCAAAAATATTGGGGCATGGTACCCCCATAAAGCTTAACTGCGCACCATCTGTTCCGCCTCTAATAGGTTTGATAATAGGTTCAACATTAACCTCTTCCATAGCTTTTTCCGCCAGATCTACAATATGCATTACCGGTTCAACCTTTTCACGCATATTAAAATACTGATCCTTTATCTCAATGCTAATGCAATCTCTTTCAAATTGAGAACAAATATCACTAACCAGGTCTTTCATCATTTGTTTTCTGGCTTCAAAATGGGTCTTGTCGTGATCACGGATAATATATTCCAGCACGGTTTCTTCCACGTCACCTTTGATGTTGCTCAAGTGAAAGAATCCCTGTCGACCTTCGGTATGTTCCGGGGTTTCCAATCTTGGTAAAGAGTTGATGAAATCCTGAGCGATATAAATGCTGTTAACCATTTTGTCTTTAGCATAACCCGGGTGTACACTTTTTCCTGTAACCTTAACTATGGCCTGTGCAGCATTGAAGTTCTCATATTCCAGTTCACCTATCTGGCTTCCATCCATGGTGTAAGCCCATTCAGCTCCAAACTTTTCCACATCGAACTTGTGGGCACCACGACCAATCTCCTCATCGGGAGTGAAGCATATCCTGATCTTTCCGTGTGGGATCTCAGGGTTGTCTACCAGGTATTCCATTGCGGTCATGATCTCAGTAATTCCGGCCTTATCATCGGCGCCTAGTAAGGTTGTGCCATCAGTGGTAATAATGGTTTTACCTTTATATTGCTGAAGATCTTCGAAATAATCTGGAGAAAGAACAATATCTTTTTCTGCATTCAGAATGATTTCTTTCCCATCATAATCTTCAATGATCTGAGGATTCACGTTTGTACCTGTGAAATCTGGAGTGGTATCAAAATGTGAAACAAAACCTATCACCGGAACTTTATGCGGAACATTTGCGGGAAGGGTGGCCATTACATACGCATTCTCATAGATGCTAACTTCCTGAAGTCCTATT
>CBDTXN010000184.1:0-5910 GCA_965364455.1 uncultured Flavobacteriaceae bacterium | reverse complement strand
GGGCCTTCAGAGACCCCACCCAATAAGATAAGAGTGATAATAAAAGACTAACCCGAAATGGCTACAACCGAAAAAAGCATCCTGAATCGTATGTATTTCGTGGCCGGCTGCCTTTTCATTTTTGCGATTGCAGTAGGAGTTAAGTTGCTTAATATCCAGTTTGTTCATGGCGAACATTATAAAGAACTGGCAGAAGAGCGTACTCTTAAGAACTTCAAAATTCCGGCAAACCGCGGTAATCTATACGATGTAAATGGAAATCTCTTGGCTACATCTGTTCCAAAGTATGATGTTAGGTTCGATGCAGTAACCGTCTCAGATAAAAATTTCGAAGAAAATATTGGTCCACTTTCAGAGAACCTGGCGAAAATGTTAGGTCGTTCTGCTTCTTATTATTCTCAAAAATTAAGGGCTGCTCGTGCTAATAGACAGCGATATGTATTAATCGCTCGTAATCTTGGGTATTCAGATTATATGAAAATGCGTGAATTTCCGATGTTCAATTTAGGGGCCTATAAGGGAGGAATGATTACCGAGCAGAGTACCGTTCGTGAGCACCCACTAGGAAAAATGGGTGAAAGAACAGTGGGGTATGAGAGAAGGGATGAAAATGGATATTTTACTCGCGTTGGTCTGGAAGGTGCTTTTAGTAATTACCTGAGAGGGACTGATGGAAGAAGATTAAAACAAAAGATCGCTAAGGGTCAATGGAAACCTATAAGTGATAATAACGAAATGGAGCCTAAGGATGGGTACGATGTGGTGTCGACTATAGATGTCAATATCCAGGATATCGCCCATCATTCTTTATTAAGACAACTGGAATATTTTGAAGCAGACCATGGAACCGTTGTGGTTATGGAAACTGCTACCGGTGAGATCAAGGCGATGTCTAATCTAGGTAGAACCAAGGAAGGGACTTATTTCGAAAAAAGGAATTATGCAGTTTATGAAGCTCATGAGCCGGGATCTACTTTTAAGCTTATGGCCATGGTGGCTGCGCTTGAAGATGGAGTAGTAGACACTAGTAAAGTTATAGATACAGAAAAAGGAGTAGTGAGATTTTATGGTAGGCCCGTAAGAGATTCTCGTCACGGCGGGTATGGCAAAATTTCAGCGGCGAAAGCATTTGAAGTTTCTTCCAATACCGCATTTACAAAAATGATCACAGAAGGGTACAAGAATAAGCCTTCAGAATTTGTTGATCGACTTTATTCAATGGGACTTAACCAGAAGATTGGTCTTGAAATTAAAGGTGAGGGATCCCCCCGAATTCCTCACCCTCAAGACAAAGGCTGGAATGGTTTGAGCTTGCCCTGGATGGCATTTGGTTACGGAGTTTCAATAACCCCTTTGCAAACTCTGACCTTTTATAATGCTATTGCAAATGATGGTGAAATGATCAAACCGCGTTTTATCAAGGAGGTAAAAGACCGTGATAAACCAATTATTACTATGGATAAGCAAGTGATGAATCCTGCTATTTGTTCCGTAGAAACCGCGAAGAAAGTAAGGGAAATGATGAAGAAGACTGTAGAACGTGGTACCGCAGCAAATATTTATACTGAAAACTTTTCGATGGCCGGGAAAACCGGTACTTGCCAGACAGAATACTGGATCGAACCTGGAAGATATATCGCATCCTTTGCGGGTTATTTCCCAGCTGAAAATCCGAAATATTCCTGTATAGTGGTAATACATAAACCCAACAGGAGAAAGGGTTATTACGGTAATATAGTTGCAGCTCCTGTTTTTAAGGATATCGCCAGGAAGATCTATACAGATACCCCGGTAATGGACGAATTAGAGTCACTTGAGGTTGACGATAAACAAGTAAGAAGCGATTTCGAAAAATATTATACCAAGATACAGGACGAGAAATTATTGATGCCAGATGTTACTGGAATGCCGGCCATGGACGCGATCTCTATTCTGGAGAATCTTGGGCTGGAAGTAAGATTAAATGGTAAAGGAGTAGTGAAAAGACAGTCTGTTTCTGCAGGGCAAAAACTGAAGAATAAGCAATCTGTTAAACTGGAATTGAGTTAATGAGTGTTTTAAAGGATATATTATATAAGGTTAATATGAAGGCGGTGACCGGGGATACCGGTGTTACCATCAATGATATTCATTTTGATTCCAGGAAAGTTAAACTAAATGATGTTTTTGTTGCCATAAGAGGGGCTATTTCAGACGGGCATGATTTTATTAAAAATGCCGAGAATCAGGGTGCTTTGGCCATAGTTTGTGAGGAAATTCCGAAGGAAACTATCAATGGTGTTACTTATATCGAGGTAGAAGATACTAAAAAAGCCCTGGCTTATATTTCTGCTAATTATTACGATAATCCATCTGAAAAATTAAAACTAGTAGGAGTTACAGGAACTAATGGTAAAACTACCATTGCCACCTTATTATTTGATCTTTTTAAGAAGGCAGGCTTTAAATGTGGTTTGCTTTCCACCGTTAAAGTGATGGTTGGTGATGATGAGTATTCTGCTATTCGTACTACACCAGATTCAATTACTATTAATTCTTATCTCAAGGATATGAATGATGCCGGGGTTGAATTCTGCTTTATGGAAGTGAGTTCTCACGGGATTGATCAACATAGAACTACGGCACTAAAATTTGAAGGGGGGATTTTTACAAATCTCTCTCACGATCACCTGGATTATCATAAAGATTTCGCGGAATACCGTGATGTGAAAAAACGCTTTTTCGATGAGTTGCCTTCTTCAGCATTTGCATTAACTAATGCCGATGACAAAAATGGCCCGGTGATGCTTCAGAATACAAAGGCAAAAAAATATACCTATGCTTTAAAATCTTATGCAGATTATAAGGCTCAGATACTGGAAAATAATTTTACCGGCTTACTACTGAAGATCGATGATCAGGAACTTTGGACAAGATTGATCGGGAATTTCAATGCGTACAATGTGCTGGCCATCTATGCGGTTGCAGATCTTTTAGGTTTAAAGACCCTTGAGATCTTAAGATTGATAAGTGAACTGAAATCTGTCAACGGAAGGTTTCAATATGTGATTTCCGAAAAAGAAAAGATCACGGCTATTGTAGATTACGCGCACACACCTGATGCTTTGAAGAATGTGCTCGAAACTATCAATAGCATAAGAACCAGAAATGAAGAATTGATCACTGTTGTTGGTTGTGGAGGGGACAGAGATACTACTAAAAGACCGAAAATGGGTCATATCGCATCTGCATTAAGTAGTAAAGTGATTTTTACCAGCGATAACCCCAGAACTGAAGATCCTGATAAGATCATTGAGGATATTGAAGCAGGGGTTGAACCACAAAATTTTAAAAAGACCATGAGTGTGACCAATCGAAAACAGGCGATTAAAACTGCCTGCCAGATGGCCACATCAAATGATATTATTCTTATTGCCGGGAAAGGGCATGAGACCTACCAGGAAGTAAACGGAGAACGAGTAGATTTTGATGATTTCAAGATCGTGAATGATTTTTTAAAACAACTGGATAAATAATGCTGTATTACTTATTTAAATTCTTGGAAGAGCAGTATGAGTTGCCGGGAGCGCAGTTGTTTGAGTTCCTGTCTTTCAGGTCGGCGATGGCAATTATCTTATCCCTGGGGATCTCCACTATCTATGGTAAAAGGATCATTAATTATCTAAGAGCAAAACAAATTGGAGAAAGCGTTCGGGACCTTGGGTTGCAGGGTCAGACGGAAAAGGCTGGAACTCCGACCATGGGTGGGGTGATCATCATTATCGCTACACTTATTCCGGTATTGCTTTTTGCGAAACTTGAAAATATATATGTCATCCTTTTAATAGTAACCACGCTTTGGATGGGTGCTATTGGTTTTTTGGATGATTATATCAAAACATTTAAAAAGGATAAGGAAGGGTTAAAAGGCATCTTTAAGGTAATAGGGCAGATCGGTTTGGGATTGATTGTTGGAGGGACCATGTATTTTCATCCTCAGATCACAACTAAGGAAGTTGTAACTGAAACAAATCCTACTGAAAATGTTATCGCCCGTGCAGAAGTGGTAGATATGGGGCCTGAAGTAAAGGATACCAGTACCACTATTCCTTTTGTAAAAAATAATGAATTTGAATATTCAAGCCTTATCAGTTGGATAAATCCTGACCTGGTGAATTACGCCTGGTTGATCTTTATCCCAATCGTAATTTTTATCGTAACCGCTGTTTCCAACGGAGCAAATCTTACAGATGGAATAGATGGCCTTGCAGCCGGATCATCAGCCATTATAGTATTAACCCTGGGTATTTTCGCCTGGGTTTCTGGTAACATCATCTTTTCAGATTACCTGAACATTATGTATATCCCAAGGTCGGGTGAAATGACAATTTTCATCACTGCCTTTGCCGGAGCCCTGGTTGGATTCTTATGGTATAATACTTATCCCGCCCAGGTTTTTATGGGAGATACAGGGAGTCTGACTATAGGTGGAATTATCGCGGTGCTTGCGATCGCAACCAGAAAAGAATTATTGATCCCGCTTTTATGCGGAATCTTTTTGATAGAAAACCTTTCAGTAGTAATGCAAGTTGGATGGTTCAAGTTCACCAAGAAAAAATACGGTGAGGGGCGAAGGATTTTCCTGATGTCTCCATTGCATCATCATTACCAGAAGAAAGGAAGACATGAAAGTAAGATCGTAGTAAGATTCTGGATTATCGGAATATTCCTGGCGATCCTTACTATAGTTACGCTGAAGGTTCGATAAGTAAAGGCTATGAGTAAATATATAGCAATACTGGGAGGTGGAGAAAGCGGAATTGGTACAGCGATTCTGGCCAAGAAAGAAGGGTATAAAGTTTTTCTTTCCGATAAAGGAAAGATCAAGGATAAATACAAAGAAGTTCTTAAACATATTGAGATCGAATGGGAAGATGAGCAGCACACGGAGTCAAAAATATTCGATGCCGATGTTGTGATGAAAAGTCCTGGAATACCTGATACAGCTCCTCTGATCGTTGAGCTGAGAAAGAATAATATTCCGGTAGTTTCTGAAATTGAATTCGCATCATGGTTTTCTGAAACCCCTGTAATTGGAATTACGGGTAGTAACGGCAAAACCACGGTAACCAATCTTCTTCAGCATTCGCTGAAAGAGGGAGGAATAGATTCAGGAATGGGAGGAAACGTCGGGAATAGTTATGCGAAAATGGTGGCTGAAGAAACCCATGACTGGTTCGTACTGGAATTAAGCAGTTTTCAGCTGGATGGGATTGAAAAATTCAGACCGCATATCGCTATCCTGACTAATATCACTCCAGATCATCTGGATAGGTATGATTATAAACTGCAAAATTACATAGCCTCGAAATTCAGAATAGCTGAAAATCAAACGGAGGAAGATTATTTCATTTATGATGCCGATGATAAGAATATAACCGACTGGCTGAAGAAAAATCCGGTAAGATCTCAAAAATTGCCATTTTCAATTGAGAGAAAGATTGAAAACGGCGCATATATAGAAAATGAAAATATTGTTGTAAACATTAATAACACCAAATTTACTATGCCAACATCAGAACTTGCCCTTCAAGGCAAACATAATGCTAAGAATGCTATGGCTGCGGCCACGGTATCACAATTGCTCAGAATCAGAAAGCAAACGATCAGAGAGAGCATGTCTAACTTCCAGGGAGTGGAACACCGCCTTGAAAAAGTCCTGAAAATTAATAATGTGCTTTATATCAATGACTCTAAAGCAACCAATGTGAACGCCACTTTCTATGCTTTGGAAAGTATGGAGTCTGAAACGGTTTGGATCATTGGAGGCGTAGATAAGGGTAACGTTTATGATGACCTTTTGCCATTGGTAAATGAGAAGGTGAAGGCTATTATTTGCCTTGGTGTTGATAATAAGAAAATAAAGGCATC
>CBDTXN010000183.1:0-5920 GCA_965364455.1 uncultured Flavobacteriaceae bacterium | reverse complement strand
TAACTCTCTGAAGCGGCTTCACGTAGGCTATTGCTATGGTCTTAAAACTATATAGAAAGATTTTGTTTAATATTTTATACTCATAATTAAACATTTTAACATTTCAATAAATACTTTGCTGACTTTTATTGTTTAGATTTGTTTAATCCCTAGGATAAATCATGGAACACATAAAGCAAAATTTTAGCATAAAAGATCTGGAACACCTTAGTGGTATCAAAGCCCATACGATTAGAATATGGGAAAAACGATACGACATTTTAAATCCAGATAGAACCGACACTAACATTAGAACTTATAATGGTGAAAACCTGCAAAAGCTTCTAAATATTGCCTTTCTTAACAGTCATGGTTACAAGATCTCAAGAATCTCCAAGATGGAAGAGGCCGAGATTAATGACCTGGTAAAAAGAATTTCAGCTTCATCCAGCGAAGAGAACAGAGCCAAAAACTCGTTCAAACTTGCTATGATGAATTTTGATGACCGGCTTTTTCAGAGAACTTATAATAAGTTAAGAGAAAAAAGAAGCTTCAGAGAAGTATTTCACGATGTTTTTCTCCCACTTCTTGAAGAAATAGGACTGTTATGGCAAACAGACACCATTAAACCCATCCACGAGCATTATATCGTAGAACTCATAAAACAAAAAATTTATCTGAATATAGCAGACCTACGTTCTGAGATCCCCAATGAAGATGATGAAAAACTATATGTTCTCTTTCTTCCAAGTAACGAGATACATGACCTCGGAATTTTATATTTAAACTATGAGTTATTAAATGCCGGAAAAAACGCCATCTATCTAGGTCCAAGTTTACCATTGGATAATATGGACTATTTAATGGAAATCCACAAAAACCTTGTTTTTGTAAGTTACCTTACGATTACTCCGGTTAACACCAACGTTCATGAATTCGTAGATGAGTTTCAGGAAAAGATCTGCGGCAAAGAAAACCATGAGTTATTGCTTTTCGGACAAAGAACCAAGGAAATTGATCAAAGTAAAGTAGCCGAAAACGTAAAAGTTCATTCTTCTATTACAGAATTCATAAACTTGCTATAATCCCCCTACGTATGCCCCGAAAAATAAAAATAATCGGCTCCGGTTTTTCATCCCTTGCCGCCTCCTGTTATCTAGCTAAAGCTGGGTATGAAGTAGAGGTTTATGAAAAAAACAGCACAGTTGGTGGCCGGGCCAGACAATTTAAAAAGGACGGCTTTACCTTCGACATTGGTCCCACATGGTACTGGATGCCCGATGTTTTTGAAAGGTTCTTTGCCGATTTTGGTAAGAAGACCTCCGATTATTATCAACTGGAAAAACTGGATCCGGCCTATCAGGTATATTTCGGCCAAAATGATTCAGTACTTATCCCAGGTTCACTGAATGAGATCTATGATAATTTCGAAAAGGAAGAACCCGGTAGTTCTAAGAAACTTGAAGGCTTTATAAACAAGGCTCAGGACAATTACGACATCGCAATAAAAGATCTTGTATACCGGCCAGGAGTTACCCCTCTGGAGTTGGTAACCCCGGCAACTGTTACCAGATTAACCAGGTTTTTCACGAATATAAGTTCAGAGGTCCGAAAGGATTTCAATAGCAACAAACTGAGACAGATCTTGGAATTTCCAGTTCTTTTTTTAGGTGCAAAAGCAAGTGACACTCCTGCCTTTTATAGCTTTATGAATTATGCCGATTTTGGTTTAGGAACCTGGCATCCTAAAGGAGGAATGTATAAAGTGATTGAAGGTATAAAAGACCTCGCCGAATCGCTAGGAGTTATATTCCACGTTAATTCATCTGTTGAAAAGATAATTACGGAAAACGGAAAGGCTAAAGGACTTGTAGTAAATGGTGAAGAAGAATTTGCAGATATTGTTTTAACAGGAGCAGATTACCATCATTCCGAACAATTGTTACCGGAAAAGCTGCGCCAGTATTCCCCAGGTTACTGGAAGAAAAAGACATTTGCCCCTTCTTCGCTACTATTCTATGTCGGCTTCGATAAGAAACTCGATAATGTTTCTCATCATACCCTGTTTTTTGACAGTGACTTTAAAGAGCATGCAAAAGATATTTATGACGATCCTAAATGGCCCGAAAATCCTTTATTTTACGCCAGTTTCCCTTCTATAACAGATGAATCTTGTGCTCCGGGAGGCAAGGAAGCAGGTATTTTCCTGATGCCCCTGGCTCCAAATCTTGAGGATACGGAAGAAATAAGAGAACGTTACTTTAATATTATTATAGACCGTTTCGAGAGAATTACCGCACAAAAAATTAAAAATAATATTATATTTAAAAAGTCCTTTTGTGTGAATGATTTTAAAGAGGCCTATAATTCTTATAAAGGTAATGCCTATGGAATGGCCAATACACTTTTCCAAACTGCATTTTTAAGGCCAAAACTGAGAAGTAAAAAAGTTGAGCATCTTTATTTCACCGGACAGTTGACTGTACCGGGACCGGGAGTTCCTCCTTCTTTAATATCAGGTAAACTAGCCGCTGGTCTAATCGATAAAAATGAAATGAAATAATATGAAAGATATTTTTGACATCGTATCCAGATCCTGCAGCCGAACAGTCACGAATTCCTATAGTACTTCTTTCTCTTCAGCAACTAAAATGCTGGCTCCTTCGATAAGACAGGACATTTATAACATTTATGGCTTTGTAAGGTTTGCAGATGAAATCGTAGACACTTTCCATGATTATGATAAGGAAAAACTTTTTAATGATTTTGAAGAAGATCTCCATAAGTCAATTGAAGCAAAGATTTCACTTAACCCAATTTTAAATGCATTTCAGGAAACGGTGCATAAATATGGGATAGAAAGAGAACTTTATGATGCATTTATGGATAGCATGAGGCTTGACCTTCATAAATCTGAATATCTGACCATGGAAGAATACAAGCAGTATATCTATGGGAGTGCAGATGTAGTTGGCCTAATGTGTTTAAAAGTTTTTGTTCACGGTGATCAGAAAAAGTATGACGACCTAAAGGAATGTGCGATGAGCCTTGGATCTGCATTTCAAAAGGTAAACTTTCTTCGTGACCTAAAGGCAGATTATGATGATCTTAGCCGGAGTTACTTCCCAAATGTGGATCTTTCTCAATTAGACGAGGTTAATAAAGAACAGATAATCAAAGAGATTGAAGAAGACTTCCGTAAAGGATTAAAAGGAATAAGCAAATTACCCGTAGAGGCCAAATTTGGTGTTTATACTGCTTATATTTACTACCGAAAATTATTGCAAAAATTAAAAAGGATTCCATCTCTGGAAATAAGAAAACGCAGAATTAGAGTTCCTAATTATCAGAAAGCAGGATTGCTTGCGAAGTCCTATATTTCCTATAGATTGAACCTTATATAAAATACAGAATGATGAATGTTTTAATATGGATCGCAGTTTTTCTTGGCACCTTCATGATAATGGAAGGTATGGCCTGGTTTACCCACAAATATGTGATGCATGGATTTCTTTGGAAACTTCATAAAGATCATCACAGGAAAGACCACAGTAGCTGGTGGGAAAGAAATGACCTTTTCTTCGTTTTTTATGCTTTGGTAAGTATCGGTTGTTTTTTATTGTGGAAATATGAGGACATATGGATAGGCCTACCTATTGGTTTGGGTATCCTGGCTTACGGTATCACCTATTTTACTGTACACGATATCTTTATTCACCAGCGCTTCAAAATTTTCAGAAACGCTAATAACAAATATGCAAAAGGTATTAGAAGAGCCCACAAAATGCATCACAAACATCTTGGAAAAGATGACGGAGAATGCTTCGGAATGTTATTCGTGCCTTTCAAATATTTTAAGAAATAGATCAAATCCTCCCCTAAATGATAACGCCAGACTATTTTTACGCCATTGTAGGTGGTGGTCTGGCTGGATTACAGTTAGCCTACCGTATAAGTAATGACGTTTTTTTTAAAGGGAAGAAAATTGTCATTATAGATCCTTCCGAAAAATTACAAAACGATAAAACCTGGTGTTACTGGGAGAAAGATGAAGGCTCCTGGGATCACCTGATCCATAAAAGCTGGAATAAAGCAGAATTCATCTCTTCAGAAACCAACAAGGTACTTAATTTGGAGCCGTACACCTATAAGATGCTGCGTTCCATAGATTTCTATAAGTATATTAGAATGCAACTGGAAGAATCGGAAGATATTACTTTCGTTAAGGATAGGGTCCTTAAGATCGACCAGGTCACAAGGAAAGCAATTGGAGAAAAGGGGAGTTATACCGCAACGCATTTTTTTGACAGTCGCCCTCCAGAAAAGTATTCTGAGGATGAAAAGTCGGCGGTGATCTACCAACACTTTAAAGGCTGGCAAGTGGAGACTGAAAATGATGTTTTTGATGACAGGAAATTCACAATGATGGATTACCGTGTTAAATATCAGAATTCGACTAGCTTTACTTACGTCTTACCTATTTCGGCAAAAAAGGCCTTGATCGAATTTACATTTTTCACTCCATTTATGGTCGAGGATCCAGTGTATGACCAGCATCTGAAAAAATATATTTCTGAAATCCTTAAAATCGATTATTACAAAATATCGGAAGAAGAAAAAGGCACAATTCCTATGACAGATTATTCCTTTCATAAGGAAAATACAGAATATCTAACAAAGATAGGTACAGCTGGCGGATGGGTAAAAGCGTCCTCAGGGTATTCTTTTAAAAATACCGAGAAAAAGATCGATCTATTAATTGAAAATATTAAAAGCGGACGGGTTCCCTCCCATAACCTGCAGAATAATAAATTCAGAAAATACGATGCAATATTCCTGGATGTGTTGGAGAAGAGGAATGACCTTGGGGAATCACTTTTTACAAAATTCTATACAAGAAATTCAATTCAGGATATTTTCAGATTCCTGGATGAGGAAACTAAATTTTCAGAAGACCTGAAGATCATGAAATCCCTATTTCATCCACAATTCCTGAAATCTTTCTTCAAAAAAATATAGATTATTCAGCTATTAACTGATCCAGAGTTTGCCGGAAACTATCACTGTTCCAATCTGCTGAACCAACCTTATCTACCACAATACTCCCATCTTTTGAGATGACATAGGTAGTTGGCAACGTTCTTCCATCCATTGGCTCCGGAGTTTTGGTACGCATCTTATAAGATGGCAAAGTGAAACGCTTTCGCTTCATATAATTATCTACCGTTTCATGCTGTTCACCTGAAACGAATAAAAAACTCACCTTTTCACCATAATCCATATATAACTCCTGAAAACTCGGCATTTCAGCAATACACGGAGGACACCAGGTTGCCCAGAAATTAACGATCACTACTTTATCTTTAAACTCTGAAAATTCTATTCTTTTACCTCTGTTATTCTCGAGTACCCAATTATAATCAGCAATCTTCACCCTCTCATCCTCATCATTAACCGAAGGAGCAAAAGAAATGAGCTTATTCACAAATATCTGGATAGGCTTTCTGGTTTGAGGAATTATCATCGCAAGAATGATGACAATAAAAATAATATTCGACCACTGATTCTTAAATAATTTCATGGAATTAGAGCATAGATTTCTGCAAAGTTAAGACATAAAAAAACTCCCTGAAAAGGGAGTTTTCTTTTTATAATTTCAGCTTGAAATTAAGCTGCGTTTTGCTTCTTGATCAGGTTAAGCGCTGAACCGTGCTTATACCACTCAATTTGAGGAGCGTTGTAAGTATGGTTAGCCTTAATTGTATCCTTGCTTCCATCTGCATGAACGATCTCGATCGTTAATGGCTTATCCGGAGCAAAATCCTCAAGGTCTACAAAGTTGAAAGTATCATCTTCCTGAATAAGATCATAATCGTTCTCATTCGCAAAAGTAAGACCTAACATTCCTTGCTTCTTAAGGTTTGTTTCGTGAATACGAGCG
>CBDTXN010000182.1:0-5986 GCA_965364455.1 uncultured Flavobacteriaceae bacterium | reverse complement strand
CATTAGAATTAGCATCTTATTTAAGTGATGCACCTTGGCCGGCAACAAAAGATGAATTAATTGACTACGCTATTCGAACTGGAGCTCCATTAGAAGTAGTAGAAAACCTTCAGTCTATAGAAGACGAAGGAGATTCATATGACTCTATTGAAGAGATCTGGCCCGACTATCCTACAGACGAAGATTACCTTTGGAATGAGGATGAATATTAGAAAAACATAACACGTAAATACTAAAAAGTCTCCTAAAAGAGGCTTTTTTTTTGCGTACATTTGAACCATATTAAACACAAAAAACTATGAGTTTTTTAGATTCTGTATTGAAAGTTTTTGTTGGAGATAAATCCAAGAAAGACGTTAAAGAAATACAACCTATAGTAAACAAGATCAAGGCTCTGGAGTCTGAATTTGAAGCCTTAAGCCTTGATGAATTAAGAGCGAAAACTTCTGAATTCAAAGCCAAGATCACAGAAGCGACCAAAGAGGTTAAAGATAAGATCGCCTCGCTGAACACAGAGGCTGATGAAACTGACGATATCACCAGAAAGGAAGATATCTATGCTGAAGTAGATGCTTTAAAAGATAAGGAATACGAACTTTCTGAAAGTGTACTAAACGAAATCTTACCTGAAGCTTTTGCTACCGTTAAGGAAACAGCGAAACGCTTTGTGCATAATACTGAACTTAAGGTAAAAGCTTCCGCTTTTGATCGTGAGATCTCTGCCGAAAAAGATTATGTTACTCTTGAAGAAGATCACGCTATATGGAGCAATTCCTGGGATGCTGCCGGTAAACCGGTAACCTGGGATATGATACATTATGACGTTCAGCTAATTGGTGGTGTGGCCATGCACCAGGGTAAGATCGCCGAGATGCAAACTGGTGAAGGTAAAACCCTGGTGGCGACCCTTCCTATGTATCTTAATGCTCTAACAGGAAATGGTGTTCACCTGGTAACGGTAAATGATTACCTGGCTAAACGTGATAGCGCTTGGATGGCTCCTATATTTCAATTCCACGGACTTAGCGTGGATTGTATAGATTACCACCGTCCAAATTCAGCAGCACGTAGAAAAGCCTATAATGCTGATATCACTTATGGTACGAATAACGAATTCGGTTTTGACTACCTAAGGGATAATATGTCTCACGCACCAGATGATCTTGTGCAGAGACCACATAATTACGCGATCGTGGATGAGGTGGATTCCGTATTGATTGATGATGCACGTACTCCACTTATCATTTCCGGACCGGTTCCTAAAGGTGATACACACGAGTTTATGGAACTTAAGCCGGCTATTGAAAATATAGTTGAAGTTCAGCGTAAATATCTGGTAAAGGTACTGGCAGAAGCTAAGAAACTTATCAAAGAAGGTGACACTAAAGAAGGTGGATTCCAGTTATTGAGAGTTTACCGTGGATTGCCAAAGAACAAGGCACTTATTAAATTCCTTTCTGAAGAAGGTGTAAAGCAGTTGCTTCAGAAAACTGAGAATCACTACATGCAGGATAACAACCGCGAAATGCCGAAGGTTGATGCTGAATTGTACTTTACGATTGAAGAAAAGAGTAATCAGATTGATCTTACCGATAAGGGTATTGAATTCCTTTCCGGAAAAGATGAGCCTGATTTCTTTGTAATGCCTGAGATCGGGATGGAGATCTCCAAGATCGAAAAAGAAGGACTTTCTCCTGAAGAAGAGGCCGAAAAGAAAGAAGAACTTTTCAGAGAATATAGCGTTAAAAGTGAACGTATTCACACTTTAAGACAGCTGCTTAAATCGTATACTCTATTCGAAAAAGATACGGAGTATGTGGTCATGGACAATAAAGTGAAAATTGTCGATGAGCAAACCGGTCGTATCATGGAAGGTCGTCGATACAGTGACGGACTTCACCAGGCCATTGAGGCCAAGGAAAATGTGAAGATCGAGGATGCAACTCAGACCTTTGCAACCGTAACCCTGCAGAATTACTTCAGAATGTATCGCAAACTATCCGGTATGACGGGTACCGCAGTTACAGAAGCAGGTGAATTCTGGGAGATCTACGAATTAGACGTGGTGGAAATTCCTACGAACAGACCAATTGCCAGATTTGACAAGGAAGATTTAGTTTATAAAACCAAAAGAGAAAAATATAACGCAGTTATAGATCATGTAACTGACCTTTCCAGCAAGGGAAGACCAGTACTTATTGGTACAACTTCGGTAGAGATCTCAGAATTACTGAGCCGTATGCTGAAATTAAGAAATGTACCTCATAACGTTCTGAATGCGAAAATGCATAAGAAAGAGGCTGACATCGTTGCTGAAGCCGGTAAATCTGGTATCGTAACCATTGCTACGAACATGGCGGGTCGTGGTACCGATATTAAGCTTAGTGATGAAGTTAAAAAAGCAGGTGGTCTGGCCATAGTGGGTACCGAGCGTCACGATTCAAGACGTGTAGACAGACAGTTACGTGGTCGTGCCGGTCGTCAGGGAGATCCGGGAAGTTCTCAATTCTACGTTTCCCTGGAAGATAACCTGATGCGTTTATTTGGTTCTGAAAGGATCGCCAAGCTTATGGACCGTATGGGTCTTGAAGAAGGTGAAGTGATTCAGCATTCTATGATCTCAAAATCTATCGAAAGAGCACAAAAGAAAGTTGAGGAAAATAACTTTGGTGTTCGTAAGAGATTACTTGAATATGATGATGTAATGAACGCCCAGCGTGAGGTGATCTACAAACGTAGATATCACGCTTTATTTGGAGAAAGACTTAGAGTAGATCTTGCAAATATGATCTTTGATATTTCAGAATCAATTGCTGAGACCAATAAAGCTGCCGACGATTATAAGAATTTTGAATTCGAACTGATCAGGAATTTCTCTATGAGTTCTCCGGTATCAGAAGAGGAGTTCAAGAAAATGAATACTCAGAAGCTAGCCGGCGAGGTTTATAAAGCGGCCTATAAGCATTATGACGAAAAGATGGCTCATAATGCTGAACGTGCTTTCCCGGTGATCAAGCAGGTTCATGAAGATGAAAGAAATAATTTTGAAAGGATCTCTGTACCATTTTCAGATGGAACCAAAACCCTTCAGGTAGTAACCAATCTTGAAAAGGCTTATGAAACTGAAGGTAAACAGCTGATCAAAGATTTCGAAAAGAACATTACTCTTGCTATAATTGACGACGCCTGGAAGACTCACCTTAGAAAAATGGATGAGTTGAAGCAAAGTGTTCAGCTGGCTGTTCACGAGCAAAAAGATCCATTATTGATCTATAAGTTTGAGGCTTTCGAATTATTTAAAGCTATGCTTGAAAATGTGAACCGCGATGTTATGTCGTTCCTTTTCAAAGGTGAGATCCCAACCAGCGGCGCACCAAATATTCATGAAGCTCGACAAACAAGACCAAAAGAGAAGGTGGAAACCACTAAGGAAGATATTCCTAATCTTGATGAAAGAGCTGCCCAAAGCAGGGCTGCTGGGAACACACAGCGTCAACCAGAAAAAGTTGAAACCATAGTTAGGGATAAACCTAAAATTGGAAGAAACGATAAGGTGACCATCAAGAACGTAATGAGTGGTGAGAATAAATCTATGAAGTATAAACAAGCAATACCATTACTGGATAAAGGTGATTGGGTGCTTGTAGATGAATAGACTTTATTCATCTTTATAAAACTAAAAAATCCTGAAGCTTATACTTCAGGATTTTTTTATACTTCTAATTCTTAAGTTATACGTCATGCTGAACTTGTTTCCGCATTTCAATCCTATTTGAATCTTCAATCAACTTTAGAGTGAATATTCTCTATCTATAAACCTCTTCAAAAAAGGCACCTGTAAAAAGAAAAGAGCAATAAAGGCAATAGCATACTGCATATTCCTGGAAAGATTAATTTGTGGAAAATCCAGAAATTGAAGAAAATTCAGGTTAATCTCATAAGAGATCGAGGTTTCAGGATCCAGTAAATATAAACTGGCCATTGCAACCAATAACAGACAAGCAATACCTACCCAAATTGAACCCGATATGAGTGGTTTATAGGGTTTAAGTTCGATGTTACGTGCCTCAAGCTTCATCATGAGCCGGCTTTTAAAGTCGGATGATGGTTTCTCTGAGCCAGCCTCGTCTAATAATTTCTTTATCAGCTCCTCTTCTCTCTTATACCGCTTTTCCATTTCTATCTGATATTTTTGGTTCGATGTAGCTTTCCAATAATGAAAATAATTTCTTCCTACTACGAAATAATTTAACTTTAATATTGTCCTCAGTAAGATCTGTTACCTTTGAGATCTCTTTTACCGATTGTTCTTCAAAATAATATAGAGTAATAATTGCGGCTTCATCTTCCGGTAATCCCGCAATGCATTTTTTGATCATATCACTTCTTTCCGAATTAAGCATCGATTCAAGTCCGTTTTCAATATGATTTAAACTATCGTCTGTGATCTCCTCATTAAATTCATATGCTCTGTGCCGCTTATTCATTTTAACTCTATCCAGGCTTTTATGATAAACGATCCTGTATAACCAGGTTGAAAATTTTGATTCCCCTCTAAAGGTTTTTAAAGAATCGTACGCCTTTATAAAACTATCCTGAGCCACTTCTTCAGCTTCTTCACTAACCTTTAGAATTCTGATTGCAATTGTATATACAAAATTCTGATATCGATCTACAAGCTCACCAAAGGCATTGGTATCGCCTTCAAGAGTTTTATCAATCAAATATTGGTCAGTGTTTTTGATCATTATTACCTGTGACGACGATATTGCGCCATCGGTTACAAAAAGATTCTAAAATAAATTTACACTTTTTTGTAACCGGATTGTAGATCGCGGCGTCCTAATAGCAAACGAACATTATTTTCACATTAAAAACTAAGAAATCATGGGATCAGAAGTAATTATTATGCCAATCATTCTTGGAGTTATTTTCGGGATATTTTATTTATACATTTCTGCCAGGAATCGCGAACGTCTGGCTTTAATTGAAAAAGGCTCCGATGCCAGTATTTTTTACAGCCGGAAGAAAAGCGTAACCCCTATTTGGAAAGTTATTGTTATCAACCTTGCACTGCTACTGGTTGGAATTGGAATTGGAATATTCCTCGCCGAGATCCTTCGCACCGGTTTAGGAGTAGATGAGGAAATCGTATATCCCGGAACTATATTCCTTATGGCTGGCCTGGGCCTTTTTGCAGGGTTCTTCGCTACTAAGAAACTGAATAAAGACGCCTAAATTATACATATAAAATTTCATCACATCCCGAATAATTTATTCGGGATTTTTTGTTTGTAGTGATCGCTAAGGGAATTTTAGTAATTTTAAGATTCAAACCTAACAAACCGACCAATGAAAAAATTCTCTATTGAAATTAAATGGGGTATTATCTTTAGTATAGTATCTCTTGCCTGGATGTTTCTTGAAAAAGGCCTGGGCTGGCATGATGAGAACATCGCCCAACATGCTATTTACACAAACTTTTTTGCCATAGTAGCTATAGTTCTTTATGTCTTTGCTCTATTGGACAAAAAAAAGAATTTCTATAATGGAAGAATGACCTGGAGCCAGGGATTTATTTCGGGAATCGTAATAAGTATTGTAGTAGCAATTTTATCTCCCATAGGTCAATATATTACTCACGAATTTATCACTCCAGATTATTTTGATAATGTTATTGAGTATTCAGTTAAAAATGAAATCTACACCAGGGAAGCAGCTGAAGAGTATTTCAACTTAACTTCCTATATCATCCAGTCCTTCTTTTTTGCTTTGGTGGTTGGAGTGGTCACCTCAGCTATAGTGGCTTATTTTGTGAGAACTAAAAAGTAGATCTTAAAATGAATTCAGGCTGCCGATCTAATCTCAAACTTATCAGTCATGCTGAACTTGTTTCAGCATCCCTGATTAGAGACCCTGAAATGAATTTTGGGTGACGCTAATTTAGGAGTTGCAGCTTCTAAATCTTCAACAGTAAATTCGGATC
>CBDTXN010000181.1:0-6001 GCA_965364455.1 uncultured Flavobacteriaceae bacterium | reverse complement strand
TTTCGAACAAGGTATGCTCAAAATGCCCAATAAGATAATCTATATCGTATTTCTTTTTAAGATATTCAACCAACCAGATATTTGATTCCAGCTGAGCCTTAGTTAAAGGCGTTTCTGAAGTACCTCCCACATTTTCGACACCAATGGCTGTATGATTCAAACCTATAACGTGCCTGGCCATTAAAGTTTCAGGCATTAACCGATAAATTGTGCCGTCCCTATCTATCAGGAAATGTGAAGAAACATTTAACTGACTTGCGCCTGAAATCGCTTCCCGGGATTGTGGTAATTGAGATCTTTTAAAAGCATTAAAAGAACCTTCCAGAGTCGGTATTGCAGTCCAGTGCAAAACGATCATCTTCGGGTCAATCTTTGGCGAAGTCTTTTTTAATCCATAGCGATCTTGCATATATGCTAACGAAAGATCAATGCGGTCCTGTTCAAAATCTATTGCTTTATCAATGATCTTCGAAGATTTACACCCGACTAAAGTAGATACAAGGAATAGAAGAAGTAATTTGATTGTTCTTGTCATTACTAAATTAGATTAAACTAAAAAGCCCTGCATTAAACAGGGCTTTTAAATTAAATTATATCTTATTCATCCCAGAATACAGGATCTAATAAGGTAACATCAGGAACATTACTTCCATTCCTACTCACCTCAGAATCTGGGTACGCAAGTCTTCTAATGAACATTCCGTTAAGATCCGGGTTCAGGTTTTCAGGAAGATCGAAATCTTCATAATTATAATCATAACGACGAGCATCGACCCATGCTTCAGGATTTAAGAACAAAGCGATCCATTTCTCCTTAAAGATGTCATCGATAGTAAAACTATCAACTCCCATGCTTACTTCTGGACTGCTTATATAAGCATCTATTTCAGAAGATTCAACACCAATTTTGGTCATATGCGCTCTGATACCGTCAAGGTAAGCCTGATAAGATCTTGCTTTATCAATTCCAAAAGCAGCTTCAGCTTCAATGAACTTTTGTTCAGCATAAGTTGCAATTAAAACTGGTCCCTGCCTGGTCGTATAAAAATCACCTTCCTCAAGAACAGATCTTGCACCCTGTTCAGGCGCATCACCTCTACCTGCACCATTCACGGTACCAATATATTCTCCTTCATCTGTGGCTCCAACCATTAGAGGCAACCTGGGATCCTCCACTCCATAAAGCGTCCCATCCATAGATTCAATGAACTGTTCAGAGATCCAACCACCAAGAAAAAGATTAGCATTGTCAATGGCTACATCTGCCCATGGGTTGATCGATTCTACAAAGTATTCCATTTGAGCATCGTCTTCATTACTTTCAAATCCGTTTTCCAAGGCAGAAAGGACTGCGTTTGGGTCATAACTTCCAGTTTCACTGTAGTGATTCAGGTATCTCGCCTTAAGCGTGTTGGCGAATTTTATCCATTTACCGGCATCACCGTTATAAATAAAATCGTCTTCACCTACAGAAGCACTTGTCTCCATAGAAAGGTTCGCTATTCCACTATCTAAAAGTCCTAATACTTCGTTGTACAACTGGGCATCATCATCAAATGATGGCGTAACTGTAACGAAATTGAAACCTTCAGAGTAAGGGACATCTCCCCAAGCATCAATAGTCAACGCTAGATTGTAAGCCATTAGAATCTGACCTATTCCTTCATAATGATTCGCCTCTTCATCCTGAGCTTTCAGGATCAGGTCATTAATATCTGTCATTACATTATACAATGCGCCCCAGGTTCCACTGTAACTAACCGGCTCCATAACATCGGAAGCGCTGGCTTCGTTAGGAGAAGCTAAATACTGTACGTAGTTCGTGGCAATATCTCCCATTCTGAAAGTGTTCTGGGAAGACTCATATGTTGAATTTACCATTAACCCGGCAAGTGGTGCCTCGGTAGGGTTATTTGGATTATCGTTGATATCCAGATAATCATCGCACGATGTTAACGCAAAGGCAGCGGCGAGGACTATATATTTGTATTTTTTGATCTTAAATTTCATATCCTAATTTTTTAATTTTTAAAGTCCAAGGTTCAGTGTAAAGAAATAGCTTCGAACACCAGGATAACCAAGTCCTGTTAAACCTGTAGCATTCCCTCCTGCACCTGAGCTAAAAGATTCAGGATCAAATCCATCCCAGGGAGTATAAAGGATAATATTATTTGCTGCCACCGATAATCTTGCAGATTCGAATGGCAACACATCCAGGACGTTATCCTGAAAATTATATCCTAAGGTAATATTTCTCAGCTTTATAAATGAAGCGTCCTGAACGAAGTTTTCACTAATTGTACGGTACGTATTCCTATAGAAACCAGCTCCATAATTTCTCCCATCAGGTCCTTCCCCCTGTCCTAGCCAAACCGGCTGAGTATTTGGAGATCCATCTGCAAGAAATCCGTCAAAGACAATAGTTTCATTTCTGTTTAGAGTATATTCTGCTATACCAAAAGCTGAAAAGAAGTTGTCATACTGATTGTACTGCTCCACTCCAGACCTGAAATCTATCAGGAAAGAAAAATCAAATCCTTTAAAACTGAAATCGTTCTTAAGTCCACCTATCCATTTTGGAGTTGTATTACCTAAAACTAGCTGACTTCCATTTCTCGATGGAAATCCATTTTCACCTATGATTATTGGCAGACCATCCTGTAAATAGATGCTGTTTTCATCTGCTCCCTGTCTTTCATAACTGGTTCCAAAAATATTTCCGTAAGGCTCTCCTTCTAATAATTTAATAGTAACCGATGAGCCGCCGTATCCAAACTGACTTCCTACTACGATTTCCTCAATTCCTTCCCTGATACTTTTAACCTCATTCTCGTTATAGGCTGCATTAAAGGATACATCCCATCTAAAATCTTCAGACTTCACAGGAGTTCCTCTTAGGATAAATTCCCATCCTTGGTTTTCGATTTCCCCCGCATTAGTTACGAATGTAGAGAAACCAGCAGCAGTACTTACAGGTACCGGAATGATCTGGTCCTCACTGTTAGATTTATACCAGGTTACATCAAGACCTAACCTATTCTCAAAGAATCTCAGATCTGTTCCAAATTCTATAGCTGTTGTCTTTTCAGGCCTTAATCCAAGATCCCCAAACTGGCTAAATCTTGTAAAACCAACCTGACCTCCAAGAGGATAAACACCCGGAGAAGTATAAGTCTGTCCGATTAGGTATGGATCTGTATCCTTACCAACCTCGGCCCAGGAACCTCTAATTTTTCCAAATGTAAACCAGTCTCCCTGCTCAAAACTTTCAGTAAATACATATCCTAAATTAACCGATGGGTAGAAAAATGAGTTATTCCCAATTGGCAAAGTTGAAGTCCAGTCGTTTCTGGCAGTTATGTTAAGAAAAAGCATATCGTCGTAGCTTACCATAAGATCACCATAAACCCCTACCAGTCTTCTTTTTCTTTTATCCTGTGAATTGGAAATTTGAGTTGCATAACTCAGATCATAAAATTCAGGAATTACAAAATCAACTCCTGTAGCATCTACTCTTTCGTAATCTCTCTCGAAGATATCATTACCAAGACGAAGGGTCGTATTCAGTTTTTCTGTCCAGTCATTCTTCAGGGTTATATAAAAGTTTGAGTTAATATCCCTGCTATTTATTCTTGTCTCTGTAATAAAACCTGTACTACTCAAAGGATTTTCTCCATCGATCCCTAAAGGCCCCGGGGTGATCTCGGTTCTTCTGTCGCTATAGTAATCTGTACCTATTAAATAGTTTAGATCAAGCCATTCTAAAGGGCTGTAAGTAAACCTGAGATTCCCAACAGTTCTGTTTACCTCATCTTCAAAAGTACTGAAACGAGCATCATAGATAGGGTTGGTATTTCCGTAAGTTTTCATGGTCCCATCAGGATTAATATAATCCTCAACATCATGATTAGGCGCCCAATACACTAAACGCTCCATAAACCTGTCATGCGGAACACGGTTACCACCTGAAACCGTATAGTTTATATTACCGGAAAATTTGAATTTATCACTAAAAACCACTTCTCCACTTAACTTGGCTGAAGTTCTATCCCAATCACTAAAAGGAATAATACCTTCCTGATCCAGTTTACCGATAGACCCATAAAAAGTAGCTTTTTCATTTCCTCCTGAAATACTTACATTATTATCAACCTGCACACCTGTTCTCATGGATTTGTCCCAAATGTCATAAAATTGCACATCTGGATCTATTTGGTTGATCTCTTCCATGGAAGGACCCCAGTTAGGCCAGAATGAATCTGGATCGTACTCTCCTGAAAATCCCTGTCCATATGTTTCCTGAAAATCTGGAAATTGATTGATCTCATCAAAACCAATAGAACTATTTAAGTTAATCCTAACTCTACCTGCTTTCCCTTTTTTCGTGGTTATTATCACAGCACCGTTTGCCGCTCTTACACCATAAAGCGCAGTTGCAGCCGCCCCCTTTAGGATGTTAAGAGATTCGATATCGTTAGGATTGATATCTGCAGCACGGTTAGAAAGACCCCGAGGCGTACCGTTAGATTCTATAGTAGAGTTATCTATCGGAACCCCATCAATAACAAACAAAGGCTGGTTATCTGCACCAGGGTCAAGGGAGTTAACACCCCTTATGATAATTCTGGCACTCATACCCGGCGCACCACCTGAATTGGTCACCTGAACACCCGCGGCCTGCCCCTGTAATGCACTTACAAGGTTTTGCTGTTTTGTTTTGGTGATCTCTTCAGAATCGATTTCCTGAACTGCATACCCCAGGGATTTCTTCTGCTGTTCAATACCAAATGAAGTCACTACAACCTCATCAAGACTTTCCAGATCTTCGACCATAGTAACATCTATGGTAGATTGCCCCGAATAGGTAATTTCCTGAGTTTCGAAACCTATCGAAGAAAAGACCAGTACTTCTCCCTGATCTACATCTATCTGATAATTACCTTCAAAATCGGTTGTTGTACCCCGATTAGTCCCTTTAACGAGCACATTTACCCCAAAAATAGGTTCTCCGTCAGCTGATCCGGTTACCAGACCACTCACAGAATCTTCCTGTGCTACCAAGGATGCAAATTGGAAAACGGCCAAAAAGACCATTATCATGCTTTTTAATTTCATACCTTATATTGTTAATTAATTGTGAATGAAATATAAATATAGCATAACCCTTTCTACAATTCTTCTTATTTTTAACAAAAGTTTTGATACTTTTCAACATTATTTAAACAAAGCCTTCTTAATCTTATTATTTTAACATGAATCTTAGACATAAACCAAAACTTTATTTTTTGAAAAATTTACCATTTTCATCCTCAAAAACGCTTCTGATCTTTCTCTTAATCCTGATTTCTTCCTGTTCAGCAGTCAAAAGAACGAACAAAAAGATCGAAGCTGATTTTAATGAAGCAAGGGTTTTTGATCAGGGATTTTCAGGCCTGGCTGTTTATGATCCAGATACCAGGGAAATGCTGTATACACATAATGCAGATAAGTATTTCACCCCTGCTTCGAACACAAAATTATTTTCCCTATACACAGGATTAAAGATCCTGGGCGACTCTGTTCCCGCACTTAAATATGTAATTAAAGGTGATAGTCTGATTTTCAGAGGAACCGGTGATCCATCATTGCTAAACGAGGAACTCCCCGATTCTGAGGTTCTAAAATTTCTAAGAGAAAATGAAAAGGACCTTTATTATGTTTCTCCAGATTACCGTGAAAAAGCCTTAGGTCCCGGATGGGCATGGGGGGATTATGATTCATATTATTCAGCAGAAAGGATTGATTTACCGCTTTACGGAAATTTGATTAAGGTTGAGTTTAAAGCGGGTTCAGATAAACCTAAAGTGACTCCCAGAAGATTGCAGGACTCAATTTCTGCAGTTGAACTTAAGGGCGAAAAAAATAAATACACCCAAAGGAACCTCGCCTCAAACAAAATGGAATTTCAGGATTTTAAAAGAAATTCAGACTTTACCCAGTATATCCCTTTTAAATTTTCAGA
>CBDTXN010000180.1:0-6004 GCA_965364455.1 uncultured Flavobacteriaceae bacterium | reverse complement strand
TGAAGACCTGGTGGTTTTTCCTGAAGGTGCCACTTTTTCTCCTCTGGCAATGGTAGAATCACTGGAAGCAGATACCATTCAGGAGAACGGAAATTACAGGTTGCTGAAAGAGTATTTTCTTACACAATTTGATTCGGGTAAATATGTTATTCCAAGCCAGGAAGTTATTATACAAAGCAGTTCTTTTTATACCGATTCTATCCAGGTTGAGGTGAACGACGTGGTAGTTGATACTACCAAACAAAAATTGTATCCTATAAAACCTTCAGTAGAAGTCCCACCTCGCTTTAGTATTCCGGAGTGGTTATGGTGGCTGCTCGGAATTCTTCTTTTAGCCGGGTTAGTAGCATTTCTGGTAATTAGAAAGAAGAAAAAAGATGCCAGGGAATATGAATTACCTCCATACGAGGATGCCATGGCAGAGCTTAAAAAGCTTGATGATGCCCATTACCTGGAGAGAAGGGAGATAAAAGAATATTATTCCCAGTTAAGTTTTGCCGTACGTAAATATCTGGACAGAAAGATTTATGATCACGGGCTTGAACGAACTACAAATGAATTAATCCTTTACCTGGAAGATCAGAAAAGCCAGGGAAAATTAAATCTTACAGATGAGACCATCAGGGATTTTGAAAAGATATTAAGGCGTGCCGATCTTGCTAAGTTCGCCCGTTCTAAACCAGACGTGATAACGGCTAAGGAAGATCGTTCTAAAACTCAGCATGTTATTGATGATCTAAGGGCTTCAGTTCCTGAACCAACCGAAGAAGAACTGCTTAAAAATGAAGAATTTCGTCAGGAACAGGCCAGAAAAAGGAAAAAGCGCCGTATCGTTCTTGGAGTACTCGCTGGTGTGCTCGTCGCTATCATTGGTGTTTCAACTCTTATCGCAACTAAGGGTTATACTTATGTTGTAGATACTTACCTGGGACATCCTACCAAGGAATTACTGGAAGGTGATTGGATAAGAAGTGAATATGGTAATCCTTCAGTGGCAGTTACTACCCCTGAAGTTCTGGTAAGAGGTGAAATCGAAATGCCTCAGGATGTGGAGCAGATGATGGTAGGATCTGAAACTTTTATTTTCGGAAGTTTCCTAAGCAATTTCTATGTCACTCTAAGTACAATAAAATTCCAGGGAGAAGTTAAATTCGATGCGAGAAAGGCTATCGAGGGGATCTATTCAAATCTTGAGGGTCAGGGTGCAAGGAATATAATTATGAAAGAGGAAGATTTCACCACAGTCAACGGCACTAAGGGAACCAAGATCTTTGGTACACTGGAAGCTGAAAATCCTGTGACCGGTGAATCTATTCCGAAAGAATATGAGATCCTGAACTTTGCTGAAAAAGGAGGTTTTGAGCAGATAATCGTGATCTATAATGAAAATGATCAATATGCTCCGGAGATCACTCAACGTATAATTAACTCGGTGGAAATAAATAATCTGAACGAATAATGTTTGCCAATTTCACATTCGAAAATCCGGAATTTTTCTGGTTGTTCCTGCTACTACCGCTGGCAGTAGCCTGGTATTTCTGGAAGAGAAATAAGCAAACGGCAGAATTAAAGATATCCACAACCAAGGGATTTAAAGTCAGTTCTGGAATTATACCAAAATTAAGACCGGTACTTTTTCTGCTTAGGCTTGTGGCAATTTCACTGGTAATTATCGCAATGGCAAGACCCAGAACGGTGGACGTTTCTACTGAAACCAGTAGTTCGCAAGGGATAGATATTGTTATGGCCATAGACGTTTCGGCCAGTATGCTGGCGAGGGATCTTCAACCTAACAGGCTGGACGCACTAAAAGCTGTCGCTGAAGAATTCGTGAAGGACAGGCCGGGGGACAGGATAGGACTGGTTGCTTATGCGGGTGAAAGTTTTACCAAAACACCAATCACCAGCGATAAGGCCATTGTTTTAAGAGCCCTGGAAGATATTGAATATAACAACGTTCTGGAGAACGGTACTGCGATAGGCTCGGGACTAGCTACCGCAGTGAACAGGTTGAAGGATAGTCAGGCCGAGAGTAAGGTGATCATTCTGCTTACCGATGGAGTGAATAATTCCGGGTTTATAGATCCGAATACCGCTAGCGAACTTGCAGTTGAATTTGGAATTAAGGTATATACCATAGGGGTTGGAAGCAATGGGATGGCACTTTCTCCCGTTAATATGTCACCCAGCGGAAGAATGCAGTTCGGCAGGGTACAGGTTGAAATAGATGAGGATCTTTTAAAAAGTATAGCCAATGATACCGGTGGAAAATATTTCAGGGCTACAGATAATGAAAAACTGGAAGAGATCTATGCCGAGATCGATTCCCTGGAAAAGACCGAAATAGAAGAATTTCGCTATTATAATTATGATGAGAAATACCGCCCGCTAGTGCTTTTAGCCTGTGGATTCTTACTATTTGAAATATTACTAAGACTCACTTTATTCAGAAGTTTTATTTAGGATGTTTGTACTGGAAGAAAAAATATGGTTTTGGTTGTTGCTGGTGATCCCGGTGATCGTAATGCTATTTCTGATATTTATCTTCTGGCAAAGCAAGACTCGTAAGAAATTTGCCAGTAAGAGTTTATTAAAACACCTGGCTCCTAATCGTTCCCGTTCTAAGCCGGTAATAAAACTTGTATTGTTTTTGCTGGCTATCGCGAGTCTGACAGTCGCTCTGGTAAACCCTAAAATGGGAACCAAGCTAAAGACCGTGAAAAGGGAAGGGGTAGATATAGTTTTTGCTATCGATGTTTCTAAAAGCATGGATGCTGAAGACATCGCTCCCAGCAGGATCGAGAAGTCGAAACAGTTGGTTAGCCAGATTTTTACAAGTCTGGGAAGTGATAGAGTAGGCCTTATTGCCTATGCAGGTGGAGCGTATCCGCAATTACCAATTACTACAGATTATTCTGCCGCGCGAATGTTCTTGCAGGCGCTTAATACCGATATGATCTCCTCTCAAGGTACTGCCATTGGAGATGCGATCGAACTTGCCACAACTTATTATGATGATGCGCAGCAAACCAATCGCGTTTTGATCATAATTAGTGACGGAGAGGATCATGAAGGGAATGTGGAGGAGTTTACAGAGCAGGCTTCGGAAAAGGGTATTCGTATTTTTACGATAGGCGTAGGAACAGAAAAAGGAGGACCAATTCCTATTAAGCGAAACGGAGTAATTCAGAATTATAAAAAGGATAATCAGGGCGAAACGGTTATTACCAAACTTAATCCTGCCACGCTCAAGGAAATCGCAGATGCGACCGAAGGTAGCTATATCCAAGGAAATGTGACCAGTGAAGTAACTGAAAGGATCACCGAAGAATTACAGAATATTGAAAAAACAGAATTTGAAGCAAAGCAATTTGCCGACTTCAAGTCTCATTTTCAGTTATTTCTGGGAATAGCTTTGGCATTATTATTTCTTGATATCTTTGTACTTGAACGCAGTACGGCATGGTTGCGCAAACTGAATCTTTTCAATGAACGTAAGAAGAAAGGAGCGAAAGATGGATCAGAATAAAACTCAATACATAGTTCTTACCACCCTATTGGTGGTTTTTGGAATATTTGGGTCTAATGCCCAGGAGAAACCAAAGAAATTTGCTAAGGAATCTAATAATTTCATTGCAGAAGCTCAGGATGCGTTGTCTGAGAATGATTTCGCAAGCGCCGAGGCTTCATACCGAAAGGCCATAGCGAAAGATCCTTCCAATACGTCCGCAAAATATAATATGGGAAACCTGTATTATACCAAGGAAAAATCTTTGAATGCGGAAGAACGGTTAAAACAGGCTGCAGAGATCGCTGCAACAAAAGCTGAAAAACATCGTATTTATCATAACCTGGGTAATTCTTATATGCAACAAAAGAATTACCAGGGAGCTGTTGATGCTTTTAAAAATGCTCTTCGGAATGATCCTACAGATGAAGAGACGAGATATAACCTGGCCCTGGCTAAAAAGAAGCTTGAAAAAGAGCAACAAAATCAACAGGGTGACCAGGATCAAAACAAGCAGGACGAAGAGAATAAAGACCAAAATCAGGATCAGCAGAATAAGGATCAGAACCAGGACGGTGAAGGTGGCGAAGATGAGAAGCAAGACCAGAAGCCCCAGGATGAAGGAGAGAACGAGAAGGATAAAAATGAAGGCGATCAAAATGAAGAGCAGCAGAAAGATGAAGGTGAAGGAGAGCAGAAAGATCCAAAAGAAGGACAGGAAGAAAAACAGCAACAGCAGCGTCCTACCCAGGGGCAGCTTTCTCCTGAACAAATAAACAGATTGCTTGAGGCAATGAACAATGAGGAGAAGAAAGTTCAGGATAAGATAAATGCCGAAAAAGCGAAGGGAGTAAAAACAAAATCAGATAAAGATTGGTAACATTTTTGTAGAAAGTTCGACATAGAAAGTGTTCTTATAGGAGGAAAAAAATGAAAGTGAAGTATTTAATTTTAAGTTTTTTATTGTGTGCTTCCGGCATTATTCAGGCCCAGGTGAGGTTTGAAGCCAAGGTGAGCAGAGAAAAGCTGGGAATTAATGAACGGCTTAGAGTAGATTTTGAAATGAATCAAGATGGGGATAACTTCTTACCTCCATCTTTTTCAGATTTTACGGTTGTGGGAGGTCCAAACCAGAAGGTGAGCCAGAGCTTCCTAAATGGGAAAATGGAATATTCCAAAACCTACAGTTTCTATCTTCAGCCTAAGAAAACAGGAAACCTTACCATTGGTCAGGCAGAGATCATAATCGACGATACAACCTATAAAACATCGCCGATAGATGTTACTATTACTTCAGCCGTAGACAAACCAAAAGACGGCGATAGTTCAGATATCGTGGCAGAGGACAATCTTCACCTCGTGGCTGAGGTTTCAAAGGCGAATCCTTATTTAAATGAAGCGCTTACCGTTGTTTATAAACTATATGTGAGTCCGCGAGTTAGTGTTAGTAATTGGAGAGAACTGGACAGTCCTAAATACAGTGATTTCTGGAGCCAGAGTATCGATATTCAGCAATTAAGAGTGGAAAACGGAGAATATGAAGGTGAGCCATATCGGTATGTTGTTTTAAGGAAAACAATTCTCTATCCGCAGAAAACCGGAGAACTTAATATTGAGCCATTAACTCTTTCAATTGCAGTGGATGTACCTAGTGAAAGAAGGGATATTTTTGGAAGCAGGATCTATAAAACAGTTAATAAAACCGTAGCGGCGAATAATAAGAAGATCAATGTAAAACCTTTACCGGCGGGAAAACCGGCAGATTTTACCGGTGCCGTTGGTAAGTTTAGTTTTAAGGTTACCACTAGCAAGAATGAATTGAATGCCGGCGAGAGCCTTCAGGCTAATGTTGAGGTTAGAGGAAACGGAAACCTGAAATTATTCGAGCTGCCAGAACTTACAGCTCCATCTTCTTTAGAAATGTACGATCCCGAACGTAGGGAAAATGTGAATACGAACCTCAACGGGATGCAGGGAAGCATTTCTCAAACCTATACGGTGGTTCCAACTCAACGAGGTAAATATCCTATTCCTGCACTTTCATTTTCCTATTTTGATCCTTCCTCAGAAACTTATAAAACTTTGAATTCTGAAGAGATCCTTATAAATGTAAATAGAGGTCCGCTGGCAGGAAATGAGCCTTCAGGAATGTCTGGAGTGAGTAAACAGAAAATCGTCCTGGATGGTAATCAGTTTAGGTTCATAAAATTAAACACTAACCTCAAACCAATGGATTCAGATGACTTTCTTGGTTCTGTAGCATTCTGGAGTGCCCTGGTACTTCCTTTGGCGGCTATTCCGTTGTTTATTCTATTCGGAAAGAAAAGAGAGCAACGCGCTAACGATGTTAGAGGAAACCGCATTAGGAAAGCAGATAAGCTGGCCAGAAAATATCTTTCAGAAGCTAAAAAGAACCTGGGAAATCAAAAGGAATTCTACCTTTCCCTGGAGCGGTCTATGCATAACTACCTTAAAGCGAAACTAACTATCCAGACC
>CBDTXN010000179.1:0-6139 GCA_965364455.1 uncultured Flavobacteriaceae bacterium | reverse complement strand
ATCAACAGCATAAACATTAACTCCCCCGAATATCCATAAGCGAACAGTAAATATCTTAAGGTCCATGCCAGCATCCCTGCAATAATGGTGATTTTGAAACCAAATTTTTTGAAGAAGAAGGGGAGGAGTAGCATAAATAATACTTCTGAAACCTGACCGATGGTCATAAGGCCTGTAGGGTTATTTACCCCTATTTCCGACAAGAACGGGTTCGTATTCTGATAATAGAATGCAAGAGGAATACATATTAGAACTGAAGCAACGAAGAACATCAGGAAGTTTCTGTCTTTTAATAATCCCAGCGCATCCAGACCTAAGGTCTCAACTATGCTAACCTTTTTAGAACGGTCTGCGGTAGGAGGGGTTTTAGGTAAGGTAAAACTGAAAATTCCTAAAAATGCTGAAGCTATGCTCACCATTAGGAAGGTATATTTCAACATTCCATCCTGTCTCGCTTCGGGAGCATCCCAGTAGAATAGGTAACTAATTACCAGACCAGCTACGATCCAGCCGATGGTTCCAAATACTCGGATAAATGAGAATTCTTTTGCGGGATCTTTCATTTGATTAAAACTAACCGAATTCACCAAAGCTAGAGTTGGCATATACGCGATCATATAACCCAGAACCAATGGATAGAATTCACCAAAATCTGTACTTATATACATCATATATAACAGGACCGCTCCGATTATATGTAAAATTCCCAGGATCCTTTCGGCATTAAAAAACCTGTCGGCGATAAGGCCAATAATAAAAGGAGCTATAATCGCTCCCCAGGATTGGGTTGAAAAAGCAGTGGATATTTGTACGTCTGAGGCATTTAAATTATAACCCAGGAAAGTACCCAGGGTTACGAACCAACCTCCCCAAATGAAGAATTCAAGGAACATCATCAAGGAAAGTTGAAATCGGATTAATTTATTCATAATTGGTTAATTGGGGTTTATAGATTTTTTCCAACCTTAATCAGCAGATCTTTAGTTTTCAATATACCTTCTTTTGGAGGGATACCTGTTCCTTCAAACTCTACTCCTATATATCCCTGATAGCCCTGGTCTTTAACTATTTCGATCATATTCTTATAATCTATAGTCTCTTCATTACCATTATTATTGAAGCTATATGATTTTGCACTAACCGCTTTGGCATAAGGCATCATTTCTTTAACTCCCTGGTAACGCGGGTATTCTTCAACACAGGCTGCGTCCCATCTTTTACCACCTTCCTTACGCAAACAAAAATTACCAAAATCAGGCAAAGTACCACAGTTCTCCATATTTACCTTTTTCATTACTTCTACCAGAAGATCTGCATTCGAAGAAAGATAACCATGATTTTCTACAAGTACATTTATGTTTTTGGTAGAGGCGTATTCAGATAATTTTGAGAGTGCATCTATAGAATTGGATTTCCATTCTTCAGGATCATTACTTCCAAAAAGGTTGACTCTAATGGAATGGCAACCAAGGTAACTAGCTGCATCTACCCATTTCTTATGATTCTCTACGGCTTGATTCCTTTCAGCCGCATCATTAACCGCAAGATCTCCTTCACCGTCCACCATTATAAGTAGGTTTTCAATATTATACTTTTTACTATTAGCTTTCAGACTATCAAGTACAATTTGCATTTCCTGCTCAGGATCCTCAGCATTCTTTATTCTTTCAGCATAGAAACCATTTACATATTCGATTCCGGAAAACCCCATTTCACTGGCTGTTTTTGCAAAATCCATGGCATCTAATTCGCCATCATAGATTAATGGATGTAGAGACCACTGGGCGAGAGATAGTTTAAAAAAAAGGGAATCTGCCTTTGATTCAGCAGGATTTTCAGCAATGATTTTTTCAGAGTTCTTTTCTTTTTCTTTACAAGAATTGAAACTTATGAGCAAAAGGGAGAAAAGAAGGTAAGTGAGGGTTTTAATAGGTTTTAAGGTCATTATGGAACAATTGTTAATATGCAAAATTTTTAATTAGAAGATTGAAAATTAAATGTAGTCGTTTTTTCAAAGATGTAAAATTATGCCGATATATTTATATATTTGATATAATTCGAGACAAATTTTTACTAATAAAACAGGTAATTGTGAGCAAATATTATGAAAATGACAATTATGATGCAATAGTTGTTGGGACCGGGATTAGCGGTGGCTGGGCCGCCAAGGAATTATGTGAAAAAGGATTCAAAACACTTGTTTTAGAAAGAGGCCGCATGGTGGAGCATGTTAAGGATTACCCTACAATGAATGATGATCCCTGGGACTATAAGTTTAAAGGAGAGGTTACGCAGGAAGCGAAGAAAAGACAGTTTAAACAGGCCAGAACAGGATATACAGTCTCAGAACCAAGTAAACACTGGTTTGTAGATGATATAAAGCACCCCTATAATGAAACGAAAAGATTTGACTGGATGCGTGGTTACCACGTAGGGGGCAGGTCTATCATGTGGGGTCGCCATAGTTACAGACTTGGAGATCTTGATTTTGAAGCTAATAAGAAAGATGGAATTGCTATAGACTGGCCAATTAGATATAAGGATATCGCTCCATGGTATGATTACGTTGAATCTTATATTGGAGTATGTGGAGAGAAGTTAGGACTTAGTCAATTACCAGATGGCCAATTTCTTCCGCCTATGGATCTAAATTGTGTGGAGGATTATTTCAGAGAAAGTATTGCCGAAAATTTTAATGGCCGGGTAATGACCTCAGGAAGGGTCGCACATATCACCGGTGATAAAAAGGTTGAGGGTAGGTCTAAATGCCAGTTTAGAAACCGGTGTGTTAGAGGGTGTCCTTATGGCGGGTATTTCAGTAGTAATTCATCGACTCTTCCAGCTGCAGAGAGAACAGGAAATATGACTCTTAGGCCAAATTCTGTTGTAAGCCAGGTGATCTATGATCCTGAAACTAAAAAGGCTAGCGGAGTAAAAGTAATTGATGCCAATACTAAGGAGACTATGGAGTTCAAGGCGAATGTTATTTTCCTTTGTGCTTCAGCAGTAGCATCTACCAGTATTTTAATGCAGTCAAAATCTGACAGGTTTCCTGACGGAATGGGTAATGATTCCGGGGAACTGGGACATAATGTGATGGATCATCATTTTAAGGCCGGAGCTTCTGGTAATTATGATGGTTTTCAAGATAAATACTATAAAGGAAGAAAACCGAACGGAATTTACCTGCCAAGATTCAGAAATCTTAATGGTAATGACAAGGACCTTAATTTCATACGGGGATATGGTTACCAGGGTGGAGCCAGCAGAACAAACTGGTCTGATAGTATAGCAGAAGCCGCTTACGGAGAAGATCTTAAGAAAGCGATCGTAGAGCCTGGTGGCTGGAATATGGGACTTATGGGCTTTGGAGAAACATTGCCATATCATGAGAATAAGATGACCCTTGATTATAATAAGCTTGACGAGTGGGATCTACCGACTGTTACTTTTGACGCGGAATTCAAAGAGAACGAATTAAAAATGCGTAAAGATATGGTTGCCCAGGCAGTTGAAATGCTTGAGAAAGCAGGTTTCAAAGATGTAAATGGGTACGATGATATTGGTGCACCTGGACTTGGAATTCATGAGATGGGTATGGCCAGAATGGGTAGGGATTCAAAAACCTCCGTTCTTAATGAAAATAATCAGGTTCATGGGGTTCCTAACGTTTATGTGACAGATGGAGCATTTATGACTTCGGCAGGTTGCCAAAACCCATCACTAACTTACATGGCAATGACGGCAAGGGCCGCAGACCATGCTTCGAAAAATTTTAAAAAGTCAAATGCTTAAAGAATAAGAAAATGAAAAGACGACAGGCATTAAAAAATATAGGTTTAGGCGCAGGGATATTTATTGTTGGACCATCTACTTTGAGTTTATTACAAAGCTGTAAAAATGAACCGGAATATGATTGGCAGCCTACCTTTTTAAGTGCGTCCCATGGATTTGCACTTAAACAGATCCTTGATATTATTTTACCGGTAACCGATACTCCGGGAGCTGCAAGTTTGAACATTCCTCAATTCATTGATTCTTATATGGATCAGGTGGCAGATGAAGAATCTAAGAAGAAGTTTTTAGAATCTGCAGATGCTTTTTCTATGGCATTTAAAAAGGAATTTGATAAGGATCAGGATCGAGGTGAAAAAGCAGATTATGAAAAGATAATCGAAAAATATTTGAAGGCTACTCCGGCCCAGCAGGAAGAATTTGCAAAGCGTAATACTGAAACTCAGGATGCGCAAGATCAGTCCTCTGAAATTGAAATAGATACCGATGCAGGAGCATATGCTTATTTAAGAAGTATAAGAGGTCGTGCAATTTGGGCCTGGAAAAATAGCGAGGAAATCGGTGAAAATGTAATGTGGTATGATCCCATTCCTGGAGGCTATATCCCATGCGGACCAGTATCTGAATTAGGTGGAGGTAAAGCTATGTCTTTGTAAATTAAGAATTTAAAGCAGATTATAACTAACTGAAAAATAAGTAATTAACATTGATTTAGTTAATAATGAATTTCTGATTTTATATGTTTTAATTTTTCAAAATGAGGATTTGACATTATCGTTCAGTATTTCCCAATAGGATTATATAATTCTAAATTATTTGGTCAAAATGTTAGTGATTACTTAGGTTCAACAAGTTTTAAAATTTATATTTTTTCAATATTAACTTATTTATTAACAAATATTTATATAAATTTAATCGCGTTCCATAACATTATGGACGACTCCAACTAAATTATTATTTATGAAACAAATTATCTTTAGGGGACTTTTGTTTATTTCGATCTTCCTGTTTTACGGGATGGCCAATGCACAACAAACAGTAACCGGAATTGTTACTGATGAAACTGGTCCGCTCCCCGGCGCGACTGTTGCAATTAAAGGAACCTCTACGGGAACTACTACAGATTTTGACGGAAACTACACACTCAATAATGTGCCGGAAGATGCTACTCTGGTATATAGTTTTGTAGGTTATGAGACTCAGGAAGTACTGGTGGAAGGAAGAACAAATATTGATGTTGCCCTTACTACAGATGCTTCAGAATTGGAGGAAGTTGTCCTTATTGGTTATGGGCAAACAACGGTACGTGATGCAACGGGTGCTGTTTCTTCAGTGAAATCTGACGAATTCAATAAAGGTATCAATACCTCTCCAGACCAGTTGCTTCAAGGTAGGGTAGCAGGTGTTCAGATTACGCAGGCGAGTGGTGAGCCAGGTGCTCCGGCTAATATTAGAGTTAGGGGTACATCCTCGATTCGAGCTGGTAACGATCCTTTGATCGTTGTAGATGGAGTACCACTGAGCGGAGGAAACGTAAGTCCCGGAAATGATACCGGGTTGGGTAGAAGAGGATCTACGAACCCTCTTGCATTTATTAATTCTAGTGATATCGCCAGTATTGATATTTTGAAAGATGCTTCAGCAACGGCCATTTATGGTTCACGTGGTGCTAATGGTGTTGTATTGATTACAACTCGTGGTGGTAGAAGCGGAAAGCCTCAGGTAAGCTTTAATTCATCTTTTCAAACCAGTAAAATTTCAAATGAATATGATTTGATTTCTGCTGAGGATTATCCAGGTATTGCCAATAGTGTTGGTAATCCAAATCCGGACCTTGGAGCTCGGGTAGATCCTCTTGGTTCTATTTTACGTACCGCATTTACACAGCAACATGATTTCTCTTATGGATCTGGTGGCGATACTGGAAATTACAGAATTTCCTTAGGTATGTTAGACCAGGAAGGGATAGTAAAAGGTACAGGACAGGAAAAGTATACCGGTAATATTAATATTACCCAACGTGCTTTTAAAGACGTGGTAACTTTCAAGTCTAATATTATATATTCTTATATTAAGGATGACGGAGAAGCCATTTTTGAGGATGCTACTGCAGAAGGTGATTTAATGTCTTCAGCTTTAAGATGGAATCCAACCAGACCATTTTTTAATGAAGATGGATCTTATAATCAACCAAGTGATAACCAGAGAAACCCCCAGGCATTCCTTGATTATTTCGAAGATAAGACCGAAACATCAAGAATTCTTGCAAATATGTCTGCTACAATAAATATTATAGAAGGCCTGGATTATAAATTCAATGTAGGTTTAGACAGAAGTGAGTCTA
>CBDTXN010000178.1:0-6291 GCA_965364455.1 uncultured Flavobacteriaceae bacterium | reverse complement strand
AGCGAAAAGCCAATTATCTTTGATATCCCACCCGTTGCGAATTGAGCGCTGTAACTCCCCCATCGACAGCTTATTATGGCCATTATGACGTAAACCTTTCCAATATTCCTGTGTAGACTAATGCGTTTTCTTCGTATCCTGGGACTAAATTGTCTCCAGCCGATTAAAAGGGCGATCCCTCCTGCAATTATATGTCCGTAGAAAGCATAATTCCAGGGAAGATCATTTAATAATTCCTGAGATTTAGAGGATAACAATCCAAAATGTCTGTCAATAATAAAATAGATCATTGGATACAATCCAACCATTACACTAAGGCTGCCAAATAGAACCCATTTTGACTTATCGATCAATTTACCCCTCACATTCTATTAGTATGATTTCAATTATGAATTTACTTCATTTTTGTAATTCTGCATATAGAAACAATGGGCATAAGGATAATTATGTCACCAATTCTTAACTGGAAGTTAGACTAACTATTACTTTACCCTGAGCTCTACCTGTCGCCAGATATTCAAATGCTTTCACCGCATTTTCGAAAGAATAAACCAGGTCTATACTTGGTCTTATTGTTCGTTCTTCTACCATTTTTTTGATCTCCTTTAATTGTTCTGCATTGGGTTGCATCCAGGTATGTTTGTAGTTAGCTGACTTTTCTTTGATAAGCCCACTCAATTTCTCGGGCATCTCATAATTTTCTATGCCCATTTGTCTGGCAGAATCATCATCGGGCGGACCTACAATCGTAGTAATGCTACCGCCGTCTTTTATGATCTCGAAAGCTTCAAAAGTATAATCATCACCTAAAGTATCGAAAACAATATCGAGATCTTTGGCAACCTCTTTATAGTCTTCATTTTTATAATCAATTACTCTGTCTGCTCCTAAAGCTTTTACCCAATCAAGATTAGTACTGCTGGTAGTGGTATAGACGATTGCACCTTTTGCTTTGGCATATTGAACGGCAAAACTTCCTACTCCGCCAGAACCTGCGTGAATTAATATCCTGTCGCCTTTTTTCAATCCCACTTTATCCAGGGCTTGTATGGCAGTAAGGCCGGTAAGGGGTAGGGAAGAGGCTTTCTCAAAGGTTACATTTTCGGGTTTAAGGGCAACCACACTGCTGTCCACAACTACGAATTCTGCTACCGTTCCCATATATTCCTGTGGCACTCTGCTGTAAACTGCATCTCCTACTTTAAAATCTTTTACTTGAGAGCCTGTTTCCACGACCTCTCCACTTACGTCATAACCAATTCCCGATGGAAGATCTAGTTGCAGTAATTCCTTTAAGTGCCCCTGAACTATTTTATAATCGATAGGATTAAGCGCAGCAGCCTTAACCTCAATTAAAATTTCAGAATCTGAAACAGCAGGTTTATCAATTTCCGCAAATTTCAGGCTGTCATTTATTTCTCCGTATTTTTTTATTTGTAATGCTTTCATTATTTCTTATCATTTTTGACTGAAGAGTTTTCAGAATCTCTAGATAGAATATCAATCCAGGAATCCAGTGTTGCTTTTAAAAGAATAACATCTGAAAGTTCAACGTCATCATTAATTAAAGTTTTTAATAGGTTCTGAGGAATAGAGGAGGCTTTATCCTTCAAAGCTTCGCCTTTTCCCGTAAGCTTGACCAACACGGTTCGTTCATCATCTTCTGAACGGCTACGCGTTAACAAGTCGTTTTTCTCCATACGTTTTATAAGTGGAGAAAGTGTATTGGTATTGAGAAGTAATTTACGACCAATTTTGTTTATAGGTAAATTGTTTACTTCCCATAATACTAGCAATACCAAATATTGAGTATAGGTTAATCCAAGCTTATCCAAATAAGGCTTATAGGCCTTTGTGATGAGTCGGGAAGCAGAATAAATAGGAAAACAGATCTGGTTTTCGAGCTTAAGTTGTTCTTCGTTTTCCATTTTTATTTTTTTGATATTCTCCAGGCTTTCCATGCACCGCTAGACCATAATGCCCAGGCTATTAGAACAGGTTGAAAGAACAACCTTATGAGTCTTGCCCTGTCAGAATCCAACACTCCAAAGGCATCTCTACCTTCAAGATATTGCGCCACATTTCCAGGAAATATCAGTACAAAAAATAGGGCGAGCAACCATCCTATGTTTACACGCTGTTTTTTCCAGAATAACAAGGTGAGTCCAAGGATCATTTCTAAAATACCAGATAGTATTACCACCAGGTCTTTACTCAAAGGAACCCAGTCTGGGACCTGACTCTGAAATTCGATGCGGTTAAAAGTTAAATGACTAATGCCTGCATAGATCATAAAAACTGCCAGCAGGATCCTGAATATTTTCTGTAAAGTTGATGTTGCAATAAAATTCCTCACTTATTTATATTTTAACACACGATTATATCGTGTACGACATAAATTTAAAAGGAACATTAAATGCATAAGGTAGCTTTAGAAAAGGTTTAACTTTTGATCATAAAGGAATATTCAGAAAACAACAAATAATACATAATCTAATACCTCAGATTAAAGCAACTATGTTTTTTAAATAAAAAGTCTTCAATCCAGATTAGAATTATTATCCTAATACAGGAATGAAGACTTGTAAAAAACTCGCAGTTTTATAGTATTAGAGTTGCGCTACAAAATCTGAAAAGACCTTTTTATGTAATTCCAGATCCAGATCTGGAGATACAGAAACACGGGCGATGTAATCCTTATCATCTTCTTTGGTAGTTCCCTGGGTAGAAGTTGCCGGAATTGTCCAGTAACAACCTTTTAACTGCCCATAACTTACGCAATATTTACTATCATGCGGGATCTGGGTGATCATCATTTTGATTAGTTTGTGGTTCAGCGCTCTTTTATATGTTTCTCTTTCTTCAGGAGTATTACCCTTAGTAGGCAGATCTAATGAGAATACCGAAGGGGTAAATCCTTGTTCTGCCAGTTCTTTAGAAACAAAATTGATCTTAGCTTTAGGTAATGTATTTTCAATAAAACTTACGAATTCCCGGGTATTCTTGTAGGCATCTTTGATCCTCTTATTCATAGAGGGCAATTGCTCAGCTAGTATTCTAACCTGCAAGGCTGTTGCTTCGTTGTCGCAAAGTTTCAGGTGTTTTTCAATATTGTTTAACAAGCTCTCCGCTTTCTTATTTGCTACACAGTAACCAGCTGTACATCTTCCCCCACTTGGAAATTTGGAACCGCTCACGTAAGAAATAGTTCTTACGCCAGAAAGTATTCCGTCTTCACCACAAAATTGTACGTTAGGGCAGAAGGTTTGATCCAGGATAAATACCGGGTCTATTGCTATTTCGCCGGAACCATTTTTACGGACCTTTTTTAGCACTTCACGTAATTTTTCGAGATCCGGAACTTCAACTCTGGGATTTGTTGGGATCTCCGCAATAATATAAGGAACTGCATCCTCCTTTGCTACCTGCTCCAAAACTTTGTCTGTGCTTTGAACCATATCGTTTTCACCATCTACAGGCAGATCCAGAATCTCTACATTTTCAAGACAGGCAGCAACTCTTCTGGCCTGGTCATTTGTTCCTCCGTAACAATTTGGAGGAACGATTATCTTTATATTCTTGCCTTTATGCTCTTGTAAAGCCTCTTCGATTAGTCCCATCATAATACCATACTGAACTGAAAGTCCGCAGGAACCAAGAAGTACTTTTGAGCTGGTTGCGGTAATTTCCTGAACGGAGTCTACAACTTTAGTTTTATTCGCCTTATAATCACTTGCATTATTGTTTGTTGGCTTTCCTGTTAATTGTTCTAAGCAAGTATAACAGTCAGCCGGAGTCATGGCAATGGTCTCTCTTCTTCTTACATGTTGGATATCTGAAATATAATCTTCATTTTTTTCTCCATTTATCGTCAATACACTTCCAAGCCTATTCTGGAGGCTGATATAAAAATCAATATTTGAGGTAAGATTAAGGTCAGCGAGATCATCATTTTGGTAAATGAAAATGGTGCTGCCGTTGAATTCAGGAATTTCTTCAATGCTGTCAACCTTTTTTAGGTTAAAGTTATACCCGTATACACGCTCCAATGTTTTAAAGTCAAAACAGCCTGGTAGTTCTTCTATATAGGTTATAAGAGTGTTCTGACCTTCGATTAAATTCTTTCGAAGCACTGCCATTACAGGAATAGTTCTCGAAGAAAAGCTGATCACATTTTCAGCTTTTAGATCATTCAATTTTCCTATCGCCCATTCCAGAACGGTTGATAATGGATGTCCTAACCGTATATAATCGTAGGCAGTAGGCAATTCACTAAATGAAGCTTTGTCAGAAATATTGCTCTTATACAAGTTGTCGAATTCTTCAAGAAATTCGGTCTTAGCCAATTCTTCATTGTAAATATCCAGTCGGTGGGTAGTAAGCTTAATCCAGTCTTCCGGCATTTTCGCTATTACTTCTTCTATATAATCGATCACTTTACGCGCTTTCATTATCTCAAATTTTTTCGGTGGGGAATATAATCGAAATGGCTTGTTTTAGAAAGGAATTCAGGTCCTATTCTTATTGAAAAGTGAGAAGTTAAAATTTGGGAATTGTCTATTTAAAAATTCTTAGTTCGTCTTATAGAGACTTATAGCTATAACCTAATTAATGTGCCTATTCCTACCTCGGTCTATGGATTAGGAAATCAATGTAAAATATTCTGGATATTCGATTTAAAAATGATTTCGGTCATATGAATTCAAGGTTTAGAAGTCTATTTTTATTAGTTGCCAAATTGAAGACGGCCTGGGTTTAGCCTTTAGTAATTGGGTTTTTCTCAAATACTATGGATTAATATAGAAAAGTTAATAAGACTAAAATTAGAAATAAGAAAAAAGGGAAAATTTGCTAAATGAGAAATCTTTGAGGGAATTAACCAACTAAGAATTTCCCTTTTAAAACAAACGGCTACTTTAAAAATAAAGTAGCCGTTTTTTCTCAGTCAGATTTAAGTAAAAAGCTTTTAAAGGTTACAGGTCATCAATTTCTATCATTTTTCCATTACGAGATTCTCCCAGAACCACAACATCTTTAATATCTTTATATTCTTCAATTGCAGCTTTCAATTGTTCTTTCGTATCTCTTCTGATTTTAACACCTGTACTTTTATTTTTATTGCGGACTTCTATATAAAAGCCATCTCTCAAGTCTTTCGGTTTGGTAGAGGGTCTTCCCATGGATTATTTTTTTGCAAAATATAAAACATTCTTTGTTTGAAATTATAAAAAAAGAATAATATAATTTTATGATCATATAGATATTGGAACATTTTACCAAATATAACGATGACAATAATCTGTTTTTCGTGAGCAAATTCAAATAAAATTTGGATTAAAAACCTTCTTAATTTTGTATTGATTTAATTGGAAGAAGGAGGATTTAATAATCATTTGAACAAATTATTGAAATCCGTAGAGAGCAGTTCCATCACCGGTCATTATTTTTCCTCGAATTTTTATGTAATTAATTTCTAACTAAGGTAAGTTTTTGGAAGATATACCTGGAGGCTTGACTTTTAATAGTCAGATTAATAGGGTAGTTGGGAGGAATAGTAGCAAGGAAACAAGCCGTTTATCCGCTATCGTATATCTAAACTATATGGTTAATTTTATTACCCTTACACCTAAAAAAAACTTAATTATCATCTAAAGCTCTGTTAAATTTTATTTTATATTGAACTGTAAGAATTAACTTTCAAAAGTCACCCCCTTATTTTGTCTCAAATTAAAATGAAGGTGACACTAGGCTACAGACTTTTATAGTTTGTAGCCTTTTTTTAAGTAACGAAGCTTAATTTTCCTAAATATACATTTCACCAAAACTTATTATACCCTAACCTTTATTAAGCTGCCGAATTGATATAGCCAAATATTGACCATATTTTTTCATGGTTATTATTCTATTTCCCAATACAGAAGTTTTCAATCCCCGGTTTTACTGGGCTTAGCGAAAAATGAGGTGTAATCTAGGTACAGGGCTATTGTAACATATTGAAAAAAAGTCACAATATATTATCAAATATGTAATCTTTGGTGATTTCACCAGTTATCTCTCCAACATTAAATTAGGAAATTTAGTTCGCCGGTCAAAAACTAATTTTAAAATTTTCTATTGAAGATTTCCGAGAAAGTATCTTTTCATCAGTGCTGAGCATCTTTCTCCACGGGAAAACCAGAAGTTGCAGGTGGGGCAGGAACTTTTTGTTTAAGACCGATTAAGCTTTGTTTTATATAGGCTTGCTTAAAGTTTAGTTGAACATTTTCCTAAACTTAGTAACAAACCCTTCGA
>CBDTXN010000177.1:0-6357 GCA_965364455.1 uncultured Flavobacteriaceae bacterium | reverse complement strand
TTTAGCTTGTGAGAGACCGCCAATTTTTCAATCCTGATCTTCCTCTTCCTTCGAATTAAGCAACTCCTCGTTCAAACTTTCGGTAATATACCATCTTCGATAATCCCCCTCTCTGGTACCTATATGGAGATATCTCCCCAGAGAAGTCCGCATTGGGATCATACCTTTTTTATTTTTAGGGTGTTTATAAGTTTCTTCTCCAAGCACCTGGAACTCGACTTCTTTCTCCTCAACAATTTCTTTGTTTTGATTTAATCTTGTAAGATGCACCTTTCGTTTCATAAGTCTTTTATCCTCTTCTATTTACAGGTAATATACTAATCGGCAACTTAAAGAAAGCTCTTTAAAATCACCTACATTTTAAGGAATCATTGGCAATAAAAACTCGGAGTAAGATTCGTAATATAAAATAAATTCAGAATGATTCTTCCGGTCTTTTCTCGTTAAAACCTTTAATCTCAGATATTTTTCCAACAATGGTCCTTTTAAAGACATGGTTAAAATGAAATACCTGCATCTGCTATATGAAATTATTGTTTTTCAGTCACTTATATGTCTTCAACCTCTTTTTCTGAGAAGAAATTCTGTATCTTTAAAACGATGAGATCGTTCCCGTACAAAAGGTATTTAAAGAAATATGCGTAGAATTATTTATACAATTTTTCTGGTTTTTCTTTTTTCTAATTTCAGTTTTTCACAAACTGAAATTTCGAACGAGCAGCATTTAAATAGCCAACCTATAGATTCAGTCCTTTCCTGGTTGCAAGCAAATACGACTTCCGAAGAAAATTTAGAGATTTATCAATTCATTGCTTTGAAGACCTTAAAGCGAAGTTTAAAAACGGAAGAGGACAGCACCATAGCTAGGATTCATGAATCACTTGCCAGCTGGCACGCCTATAACGGACTTTTCCCTCCCGATTCTGTAGTTTATCACGCTGAAAAAGTATTGGAATATCATTTAAAGGGAGATGATCTAAAAAAGATTGCCGATACCTACAGATCACTTTCCATTGATTATTTAAATACCGGTAAGCTGGACAAGGCGCAGGAAGTCCTGTTCAAAGCGATAGATCTTTATGAGGAAATAAATGATGAGGCCGGCCTTGGGAGTGCCTATCGTACCCTGGGAGTTAAATACCGGGTAATGAAAGACTGGGATAAATCTATTGAATATACCTTAAAAGCGGAACCCCTTTTAAAAAAGACCGGAAATTTTAGTGAACTAGCAATTGCCCAGTTCAATTTAATAATCAGCTATGGCGAAATAGCCGAATTTGAGAAAGCTTATGATGCTACAGAATATTGCCTTGAAATCGTGAGAACCAAGGCACCTGAAGAAATTTTTGTTCCTGTGAGGGCTTATTCCTATCGGGGTGATGTTTATTTAAAAATGCAAGATTATGACCGGGCTTTAGAAGACTATTTAGCGGCTTGGAAGCTTTGCAAAGAACATATTGGAGAAGAGCGCTGCACAACCTACAGAACAGAGATCGGAAATATCTACCTATTGCAGGAAAATTATGAGCAGGCTTTAGATCATCTCCTGGCCGGGGTAAATGCCTATGAGGATAAAGGTCAGGTTGGTCTAACTAAACCTTATTTCGATCTGGCAGAAGTTTATTATCAGTTAGGAGATTACAAGAATGCCCTCGCCTATAAAGACAAAGCATATACTAATTCTCAGAACCTTCTTGAAGGTAAGATCGCAAATATCGAGTCTGAAATGGCCATAAAATATGAAACCGAAAAAAAGGATGAAGCTCTAGCTTCCCAGGCCAGTTTAATCAATCAAAAAAGTAAGACCAAGAACCTTTTTATTATCATCGCCTCCCTGCTATTTATTTTCCTTCTTTTTCTGGTCTATTTCTTCTACAAGAATAAAAAAGCCACTAGTATCATTAGGTCCAAAAATGCTGAAAATGAATTATTACTGAAGGAAATACATCACCGTGTAAAAAATAATCTTGAAATGGTAAAGAGTATTATTGCATTACACTCGGCTCAGATTGAAGATCCTCAACAGAAGGACGCGATGATCGCGAGTCAGAACAGGGTGCAGTCCATGGGGATCATTCATCAAAAATTATATCAAGGAACAAACCTGGGAAGTATAGAAATGAAGGATTACTTCCTAAACCTCAGCGAAGGCATTCTGGATACTTTTAACGCTGAAGACAAGGTGAAAATAGAATGCGCCATGGATAATTTAGATCTTGATGTAGATACAGCCGTACCGATAGGGCTTATTGTTAACGAATTACTTACCAATGCCTTAAAATATGCATTTCCAAGGCAACAATCGGGTGTGATCAACATCAGCCTCGAAAAAAGTAGTGATGAAAATTTAAAATTACTAGTAAAAGATAATGGTGTTGGAAAAACTTACGGGCTGGCTCCGGAAGGTACAGGATTTGGTTCACAGCTGGTGAGATTATTAACTCAGCAACTCAACGGAAAAATGGTAGAACGTAATGAGGAGGGCACCCATATAGAATTCGATTTCCAATTAAGAAGGAGCGCCTAATGAACAGAAAAACAAAAATACTTATCGTCGAAGATGAAATGATCATTGCAGCAAATATCTCCCTGCAATTAAATGAATTGGGCTATGAAGTTACGGGTATTGTTCCAAGGGGTGAAGAAGCACTAATGCATATAAAATCTGAAGTTCCTGATATTTTATTACTCGACATCAATCTTAAAGGTACATTGGATGGAATTGAGACTGCCCGGGAGATGCAAAAAACCCATAATATTCCTGTGATCTATTTAACTGCAAATTCTGACGAAGCTCATTTTAACAGAGCCAGGGAAACCCATCCTTACGGATTTATTGCCAAACCGTTTAAGAAATTAGATCTGCAAAGAGCTATTGAACTTACCACTACTCAAATTGGCCTTAAGGATGAAAAAATCAACGGAGCAAATCATATTGGAGAAGGGTCCATTTTGAGAGATTGTATTTTCGTTCGTCACCTGAATTCCATGGTGAAGGTGGACATAAAAGATATACTTTACATCGAGGCCGAACGGAATTACTGCCGGATCTTCTCCAATACTAAGGAATATCTACTCGTCATAACCTTAAAGGAGATGGATAAAAAATTGCCGCCAAAACATTTCCTTAGGATCCACAGATCTTTTATAATCAACCTTTCTCAAATAGAAGAAATAGCGACCAGCCACATTGTTATTGGCCGTAAACCTATCCCTATCAATAAATCACTGAAAAAAGAATTACTGCGTAGATTACAAACCATTTGAATCCCTCGTTAAAGAATCCAATCTCCCCGGACAGGTAAGTAGTCCTTTCGTCCAACATCGTTTATTTTTAATATTGATTGTCAGTTACTTAGCGTTGTTTTAAGATCTAAAACAAACAGAAGTTAAATTCTGGATATAAGTATTTAACCATTCAAAATAGGCTGTCTAAGGCGGCAGTCTTTTAAAAACTTTAAAGTTCATAAAATCATTATTATAAAAATATAAGAAGCGGAGCCTGAGGCTTTACCTTCATCAATAAGGCTTTAATCGGGCTCTGCTTCTTCCATTACCTTCTAACAATTCATCATTGTTTATAAGGAATTTCGAAAGGGGTCATTTTACATCAATCTTAAGTTTTTAAAATCGTTGGATAAGTCAAGTAATTGTCTTCAAAGCGAAACCCAAATCCTAACCTACTGTCATTTTTTAGATATTCACCTTAAAGTTTAAGATATGCAAGGGAAAAAATTGAACCTTAGAAAAAGACTGGGTAAAAATTTAAGTGATAATGCCTTAACCAGGTACGTAACTTTTTCTGCACTTTACAGCGCGCAGGGAATCCCTGAAGGGATTACCTATTTTGCTATGCCTGCATGGCTGGCCATGAACGGAAAATCGGCCATGGAGATCGCAGCATTGGTAAGTGTAATGCTCATACCATGGAGCTTTAAAATTTTAATTGCCCCTCTTATGGATCGATTTACTTTGTTGTCTATGGGAAGGAAACGTCCATGGGTGATCTTTGGTCAGCTTGGATTGATTCTAAGCTTTCTAAATTTAGGTATGGTTCCCGACCCTTTGAACAATCTTAGCGGATTGATGATTGCAGGTTTTTTCGTGAACTTCTTCGGGGCTTTTCAGGACGTCGCTACAGATGGCATGGCCGTAGAAGTAATCCCCGGCAACGAACAGGCCAGGGCAAACGGCCTGATGTGGGGATCAAAAACGATTGGTGTCTCAACCTCCCTGATCATTGGAACATGGCTTATAAATAATATCGGGTTTTCGATGGCCGTATCTTTACTATCCTTAGTTATCGTGTTTATAATGGTCTTTCCCATATATTTCAAAGAACGTCCTGGTGAAAAACTGTTGCCCTGGACAAGCGGCAAGGCTTCCATGGATTCAAAAAGAACTCAATTAAGAAGCTGGAGACATATCTTTAAAAGCCTTTACAGGGTGGTAATTCTAAAGTCAAGTTTAATCCTCTGTATTGGGATCTTTATTTTAGGAATTATGTATGGAATGGTAGATACTTTGCTTCCTATTTTCAGCATTCAGGAACTGGGCTGGACAAATACTTATTTTTCGAATGTACTCTCCATCACATCTGTAATCGGAGGATTCATGGGAATGTTCATAGGAGGCTACCTCGTAGATTACTTTGGGAAAATTAAGATGTTAACCATTTACCTGATACTTATTACCAGTATCATTGCGGTATTTGCCTTTATGACCAGTTTATGGAATATCATGTTTGTAAGTATTGCATTTATCCTCTCTTATACCACACTTTATACTTTTCTATGTATAGCAATTTTCGCATCTGCCATGCATTTATGCTGGAAAACCGTAGCTGCTACTCAATTCACCCTCTATATGGCTCTGTCTAATATGGGACGAGCTGTAGGAGCAGGCATGCTTGGAGTATTAAAGAGCAGTTTCAATTGGGAAAGCGTTTTTCTAATTATTGCTGTTATTCCGTTTTTACTTATAATACTTATTCAATTCATTAACCTCAAGAGACATCGTATAGTGGTAAAAAGTTTTGATGTGATCGCTCAAAGAATAACAGCCAGCCCTGTTCTAAAAGCTCAGGAACTTGACGCCAATATGATTAAAAGACAGAAACTATAGTAAAGTTCATTTTAATAAGCATTAATCCGCTCCACATCAAAATTACAAGGGTTTTTAAGGGATCATTGCCAATTTAAAATCCAATAAGGTTTCTAGATTTAAAATATTTTCGGAAAGAATTTACCAGTCTTTTCCCTGTATACCCCGTATTCCGGAAATTTTTTCACCAATAGTTTTTCTTCATATTCAGTTTTAACCTTAAAAAGAAGATATAAGCCTAAACAAATAATAACTCGGTATCCCGAAGAAGTAAATACTGCAAACCCTCCCAGGCCGATTAAAATTCCCGAATATATTGGATGTCTTACAAGTTTATAAAGTCCGGTTCGGATAAGTTTGCCCTCAGACTTCGGTGTAGGAAAAGGTGAAAGATTTTTATTTAGTTGAATTAATGCCAGGAGGGCGATCAGAACACCGATAATTGCAAAAATAAGTGAGATACTTTTTATTAATTCAGGTATAAATAATTCCAGAATCCCAAAATCAAAATAATAAAGGAGGAAAAGTAAGATTTGAATTCCAACAAGGGTATAGTCTTTAGAACTCAATTTCATGGTTTATCAATTAGCGAATTGAAGGATTTCCGGTGAACTGGATTAAATATAAAGTTTTTATTCCAACCAAAATATCGGGATTTCAATTTTCAAGATTAGAACTTTCCTAAAAAAAATTAATCTATTTCAGATTGTAGACTATTCATGCAGTTCGTCCTGTATTTTAAACCAATGTTGAAATCCGCCCCTCACAAGATGTTTATTTAACTGAATATTAACTACTTACGCCAAACCGATAAGCGGAAACTTCACGTAGGTATTACTGTAACTAAAAAACTTTAATTATGAAGACTTTAAAAAATTTTTACGCGGTAATGCTTTCAACTCTTTTGATTTTTGCCGTTGGATGTTCCAAAGATGAAACTGGAATTGATGAAGTGAATGCTGTTGATGCTCATATTGAGCCGAATGAATTAGCCAGCAATGGTTCCAAAGCCAAAATGTATACAGTGGAATTTGGATCACTTAATGAGTCAGGCGTTTCCGGTACGGCTAAACTTAGCCTGGTAGGAAGTACTTTGACCGTAAATATTACTGCATCTGGATTGGAAGCTAACCAGGTTCATCCCCAGCATAGCGAGGAACTGCGTTCCCCACAATATGTAGAGGTTCTTACGCCAGGTGTCCAAAGAGTGTTCCGGGGTTCAGTCGCTGGTTCCTTTCATCGAGCATGTCAGAC
>CBDTXN010000176.1:0-6382 GCA_965364455.1 uncultured Flavobacteriaceae bacterium | reverse complement strand
GGCCATTGTGTCCCTTAGTCTTATAGAGGCGAGTATAACTGCGAATAAAACCAGTAAACTACCCAGGCTTGAGGCGATGACCAGGCTCCATTTTGAAAGGAGGATAGCGGCAAATGAAGCGCCAAAAACCGAAGCTCCCATAAATACGATAGCTACCCCAAGGCTTGCTCCACTACTTAAACCTAGTACATAAGGGCCTGCAAGTGGATTTCTGAAAAGGGTTTGCATTAAAAGACCACTAACTGCAAGTCCAGAACCCGTTATTATTGCAGTAATCGCTTTAGGTAAGCGGTAATTAAGAATAATATATTTCCAGGTATCTTTCTCAACCTGTAATCCTAATAGAGAAGAGGTCACCTCTGAAATTGGGATGCTCACTGAGCCCATACTGATGTTGAACAAGGCTGTAAGTATCACAGCAAGGAAAAGCAGTATAATGGAGAAAGTGTATTTCTTCTGATTCAGCATTAATCCAATGGTTTGTAAAATACCGGTTGATGATCCTGCAAAAGTTCAGGATGAAAAATTGAAATTAGGTCTTTTAAAATAAGATCTGGTCTTTGTGGACCTAACTCATAAAATAAAATTCCACCTGTAGCCCCTTTATTCAGGCTAACACTATATACCTTTCTATCTTTTACCGCTTTAAATCTCTTATAATGTTCAGACTCATTGAATAATTGCTCGTAAGAAGTAAACTGGCCTGAACTCACCCAGTATTCTGCATCTCCTGCTTTTTCTAAAACGCTCTCAAAGGCCAGGGATAGGCTGCCGTCTCCCTTAGAATTCTTGTAAAGGTAATTTGCATTAGCATCCTTTATAAATTGAGCTTGCCATGAATTACCGTAAGGCATATACCATTTATCGTTGAACATAGATCCGCCGATAACTCCAGGCCTGCTTTTCGCGGTTTTGGCCGTTTTTTTCGCCCTTAGATATTCAGACTTTATATTATTAAAAATCTCTTCAGCTTTTTTCTCTTTTCCGTAAAGCGCACCGAAGAATTTAATCCATTCCGCCTTACCGAGTGGGTTTTGCTCTGTCCAATCCCCATTATATATTACAGGAATACCGGTTTTCTGGATAGTCTCAAAACTTTTATTAGAAGCATTTATAGCAAAACCGACTACAACATCGGGTGACAACTCTATAAGGACCTCTGTGTTTATATTTTCATTTTTTCCCAGTTCAGAGATCTGATCATTCTCAATGCGTTTTCTGGTCTTCTCTGAAGATATATAATCTAAGCCCGGAAAACCAACCAGGGTGTTTTCTTCATTTAGTGCTTCCAGCGCAGGGATATGCGTGGTAGAGGTAACGACGACCTTTTGAAGAGGAATTGGTACTACCTGATCATAATTCACCTCTTTAGGAATTTGCACACCTTTTTCTTTCAAAAGATATATAAAAGGCTTTTCAGCACCCGGCCAGGGTGTTTCTACTTTTAAAATGCTGTAACCTTCAAACTTTTGAATACTGAATCCTTTAGCATTTTCAATAGTTACCTCTTCAGATGATTTCTGAGAGCTGGATTCATCCCGAGATTCATTCTTACATGAATAAAAACCAAGGATAAGAAATATGTAAAGAAAAATTTTCAAGATGTTCAATTTGAGTTCAAAAGTAAGATTATTTAAATTTTTCAGTCGCTTAACAAACTTATTTGTTTAATTTCGCATCGAAATTTTGGTTCGACGCCGATTTATTTCTGCGTGGATTAAAAGGGAATCAGGGCGGAGTGTATACTTCATAAACCTGAGCTGTTCCCGCAACTGTAAGCATAGCCCGCAAGGGTGGCTGCAATAATTCTTCAAACCACTGTCTTTTTAGATGGGAAGGTGAATTGCAGTACGTGAGCCAGGAGACCTGCCTGAATTTTCAACTAATATCAAGTGACTTTCGGGATAAAGGTCGGCAGATTATGAACAGAAAATCATATTTATTATTTACCTTATTTCTGGCTTTTTGCAGGTTTGCAATTGCTCAGAGCGATTCAATTAACTGGCTGGATGAAGTTCAGCTAAGCGATGTTAAGCTGAAAAATAATACAGAAGGGCAGTACGTAAAAAAGTTAAGTGATTCGGTTATTCAGCAGTCAGAGCCTTTACTTACCTCAGTTTTAAAATTCAATTCACCTTTCTTCTTTAGGGAAAATGGCTACGGAATGGTTTCTTCTGCCTCAGTAAGAGGTACAGGAGCCGCCCAAACTGCTGTGATCTGGAATGGGATAAATATCAATTCACAATTTACCGGACAAACCGATTTTAATACCATAAACACCAAAGTATATGACAATATAAGTCTTAAGCCAGGTGGCGGTAGTGTTATTTACGGTAGTGGTGCGATTGGTGGAACTATTCATTTGAACAACGAATTTCAATTTGATGAAGATTCTCAAAATGACCTAAGGATCGGTTTTGGAAGTTTTGACACCTATCAGGCTTCCTATAAGGGTAGTTTCTCTAATGAAAAGACAAATCTAAAAATTGGAGTTTCAGGAATAAGTTCTGAAAATGATTATAAATACCTGGGAACTGAAGAGCATAACGAAAATGGCGATTTTTATAATGCTGCAGTAAATGCATCATTAGGACACTGGCTGGGAGATTCGAATATTGTAAAACTCTATTCCAATTATTATCAGGGCGATCGTGGCTTTTCAGGAACGCTTAATTTACCTTCAAACAGCAAATATGTCGACAGGAATTCCCGGAATCTGCTGGAATGGAAATCATTTTTAGGTGGATTTACAAGTAGTTTGAAGATTGCCTGGATCAAAGAAGGATTCAAATATTTCGAGAACAGGGATTCAGAAAATTTCAGTTTTGGAGATGCTGAAACTGCAATTATCAAATATGATCTGGTCTATGAAGTTTCAGAGAATAAAGAAATAAACCTGATCGCAGATTATACTGATGTTAAAGGCGATGGAACAGGAATTCAGGATGCAAAGCGAAAAATTGGGGGTATTTCACTGCTTTGGAGCGACCAGCTCGAAGAATTCAATTATCAATTAAGTCTGAGACAGGAAATAGCCAATAATTATGATTCTCCACTGTTATTTTCAGTAGGAGCATCCTATAAGTTTTCAGATCATTATACTCTGAGATTTAATTCCTCGAGAAATTTCAGGATGCCAACCTTTAACGATCTTTTCTGGCTGGAAGGAGGGAATACAGATCTTGATCCTGAAACTTCAATTCAGGCTGAAATTGGGCATGGTGTCAAATTCAAAAGTTTTAGTGTAGACCTCGCGACATACTTTATCAATACTGATGATCTAATAAGGTGGACTCCTGACGACTCTGGAGTCTGGAGACCCGGGAATACTACAAAGGTTTATAATTATGGCCTGGAAGTTTTTGTTTCCTGGAGTACTCAGCTGGCCGGTAATCTACTGAGCTTAAGTTCAAATTATGCATTTACGAAAGCGATAGACCAGGAAACCGATAATCAACTTATTTATACACCATTGCATAAAGCAACATTTTCAGCCGGATATCAATTGAATAATTTTGAAATCCTGATTCAATCTCTTTATAACGGTAGCATCTATACTTCCTCAGACAATAACTACGAATTGGGCTCTTATGAGCTGGCTAATTTAAGTTTTGCCTATAGTTTTTCAACCAAACCTCAATTAAACCTGAATGTTTCGGTTGATAATATTTTCAATGAAGAATACCAAAGTTTACCCTCCCGTATTATGCCGGGAAGATCATTTAATTCTACACTAACAATCAATTTTTAACCATGAATTTCAAACACTTATTTTTATTTTCTACTGTTTTTTTACTTTTTTCCTGCAGCGATGATGATGACTGCTGTTCTATGCCTGAAACAGAGTCTGAATTCGATTCAGGAGTTTTTGTCCTGAACGAGGGTAATTTTGGATCTTCTAATGCCTCTGTGAGTTATATTAATGAGGAAAATAAGGAAATCCGATCTACCATCTTTACAGATACAAATGGTGCTGCCTTAGGAGATACAGCTCAAAGTATCGAGCTGAATGATGATATTGCGGTGATTGTAGTAAACGTGTCAAACAAGATCGAGATAGTTAATCGATATACTTTTGAAAGTTTAGGAACTATAACCTCAAATCTTAGCAACCCAAGATATGCTGAAGTGATTAATGATAAGTTATATGTGACCAACTGGGGAGATGGTACAAATCCTAACGATGATTTTGTGGCGGTTTTCAATTTAGCAGATTTCAGTTTTGCACAATCTATTCCGGTCTCTGAAGGCCCTGAAAAGATGGTTAGTTTAAATTCTAATCTCTACGTTGCCCATATTGGTGGATTTTCTTTTAATAATATAGTTAGCCTGATAGATGCTTCAACTAATTCAGTAACTAAGGAGATAGAAGTAGGGGATCAGCCAAATTCTATGGCTTTTCAGGATAATGATCTTTGGGTGCTATCTTCTGGAAAACCTTCTTACGCAGATTTAGAAACTGCAGGAGCACTTACAAGAATAGATGTCAATTCCAACGAAGCAGTTGAAAATTTTGAATTTCCTGAGAAAACCATTCATCCTTCAAATTTGAAAATTACTGATGGAGCGGCTTATTTAACCATAGACAAATCTTTATTTCAATATAATTTTGATGGTGTTCTTCCGGTTAGTCCAGAGTATAGTTTTGAAGAAGTTTCTGTTCTGTACGGATTTGAGATTCACAATGGTAGAATATATATAGCCTCTCCCAGAGCTGATTTCACAGGTGATGGGGACCTTTATATTTATGATCTGAATAATGGAAATATACTGGATAATTATAGTGTTGGTATAAATCCAAACGGAATTTATTTCAATTAGATTATTAAACTAAATCCATAAAAAAACCCGCTCTAAGGCGGGTTTTTTACTTTTTTATAATTTGACTTACTTCTTGAATTCAGGAACTTTCACCTTAGTTAAGTCAATATTTGGAAGTTTATCTATATACATATTTCTATATGCATCTTCATCCTGATAACTTTCTGCCACGAATTCCGGGCTGAACTTTCCAGCTTTCATCGCATCCTGTAGTTGCCTGTTGCTGGAGATCTCATTAAGAGCTGTTGCTAACAGAGGTTCAGTAGGATCACCTAGTGTACCAAAATTATCCCAAGCTTCAGACTTTTCGATATCTGGTATCAAACCTTCTGGGTATGCTTCACCGTCCTTATTTACAGAAGTGGAGATAAGAGGCTGAATAGCATATTTATGATCTGGATTTAAACCTTCTTTGTCATAATAAGGAACATCCGCATCGTAAAGAGTAACAGATGCCTGCACTTTACCTACAGTTTGTTCTCCAACATGGATCACATCGATATGAGGAGCAAGACCATTAATGATAAGCTCACTGGCAGAAGCAGAAGATCCGGTTGCGATCACATAAACTTTTGTAAGATTTAAGCTATTGATCGGCATGGCCTGGTGGTCTGGATGATCTGACTCATCACCATCAAAGATCTGGTCATCAAATCTGGTTACTTTTGCACTTTCGCTTAAAAGACCTTCAATATTATTGTTGTATTGGGTTCTAATAAGAATCTCATCTTTAAACTGACCGGTGATCATACTGGCAAGATCTGCGGCAGAAGAAACTCTACCACCTCCATTATATCTTAAATCCAGAACAAGTTCAGTTACATTATCTGATTGAAATTGAGCAAATGCATCATTTAGCTCTCCATCAAAATCGTGGGTAAAGCTATTATACATCAGGTAACCTACCTTTATACCATCTAAATCAAGGGTTTTTGCAACCTGAATTGGATTCTCAGTAAGCTCTACTGCAGATACTTCGGCAGTTTCACCAGTAGATTGAATTCCTGTTTCAGTGAATTCTGCAAAACCATAGGTTATTTGATCTGATGCCAGAAGGTCATTATAATTTCCAACTGTTAACTGCACCCCATTGATTTCAGTAAAAAGCATTCCACGCTCTAAACCAGCGTTATCTGCCGGAGATCCTGGAATTACGTAACGAATAATTCCAGCAAGATCATTAGAATTACTGCTTATATATCCCAATCTGATATTTGCACCAGTCGTTTTTCTAATTCCGGAAAAGCTATTTTCCAGTACCTCATAATCACTAACGATCCAGCTGAATCTGTCTTCGCTATAAAGAAGACCGTCCTCGAAAAAGTTTTCAGGAGAAGACCATTGATCTAAATAGGCGATATAATCTTCATTATTGCTAAAGGCATCATCCTGTAATTTTGGTACATTCTCTTTATATAGGTACCAGAAGTTCATTGCTTCCCAGATATAGTCTTTTATTTCCAGGTTCAGTTCTTCTTCAGCGGTTAAGCTATTATCAGGTTTTTCTACTGGAAAATCCTCGACATCATCACCACCAATTTGCGCGGTTTACACCCCCGCA
>CBDTXN010000175.1:0-6419 GCA_965364455.1 uncultured Flavobacteriaceae bacterium | reverse complement strand
ATGGTTTGAAAATATTTTGGATTATTTTTCCTCATTATTTAAACCCAGGGAGAGAAAAGCAAAAATGAAAACCGTTCACAGAACCGGTAAAACTTCTACTACTACAAAACGATCTACCACAAAAAAGAATTTCAATAAGGATGAAAAGCAGAAAAGAGTAGACGCTATACTGGATAAAATAAGTAAAAGTGGATATGAAAGTCTTAGCAAAGCTGAAAAGGACTTTCTATTTCAGGCCGGTAAAGAAGATTAAATGAAGAAGTTGGGCCTCTTTGATAAATTCATTTTTATTCTGAATTCTCTTGCTGCAACCGCATTGTTATTTTCCTATTTATTACCTCTTATTCCACCGAAATCTTTTCCTTTATTATCGGTTTTGAGTCTTGGAGTGCCTGTCCTCATTATCCTTAATGCCATATTCCTGGTGTACTGGATTCTTAAGTTCAAAAGACAGATGCTGTTATCACTTCTTATCCTTCTGCTAGGATATAATTACGTATTGGGATTCGTAAAGGTATCTAATGCTGAAATGGATGAGGATAATTCGTCAGACCTTTCCCTTATGAGCTATAACGTAAGAATGTTCAATGCTTATGAATGGTCTGATAGAACAGATATCCCCGAAAAGATCACCGATTTTATTAAGGAAAAAAATCCTGACATTCTTTGTGTGCAGGAACATTATGTTGGCGCCGCCCAGCTTTCCAAGATCTATCCTTATGAGTATATAAAACTAAAAGGTAAGAATGCTGAATTTGGATCTGCTATATTTTCAAAGTTTCCCATAGTTAAAAAGGCATCTCTAGATTTTCCTCATCAGGGTAATAATAATGCGATCTATGCCGATGTAGTGGTTGCTGAAAAGGATACGGTAAGGGTTTTTAACGTGCATTTCCAGTCATTAAACATTAAACCCGGTATCGATGATCTTCAGAAGGAAGACTCAAAGAAATTACTCGGTAGGATTGGATATGGGTTTTCCCTACAGCAAGAGCAGGCTGAAATGCTCATGGAAGACTTGAATAAGTCTCCATATAAGACCATTATCGCCGGAGATTTTAACAATACCAGTTTCTCTTATATATACAACCTAATTAAGCAGGACGGCAGATTTAATGACGCCTTTTTAGAAGCGGGTAACGGCTTTGGAAAAAGCTTTAAACTGGATTATTTTCCGCTACGTATAGATTTTCTCCTCATAGAAAACGGAATGTCTATTAACGAATTTGATAAATTCGAGATCGATTATTCAGATCATTACCCAGTCTTAACCAAGATCGGACTGTAATTCCTGCGACATTAAATAATCCAGAGAAGCATTCCCTTCGTTGAATATCAGATCCAGTATGCATAAATTGGGCAAGAAACCTTTCTTTTCTTCAAATACCTGGGTGTACTTAAAGTTTCTAAAACCCTTATTAGATTTGGCATTTATCAATCCTCTTAGATTGTTTTTATCATCCGGTTTAAGGATGAATTCAATGGTTTTGTCATATTCCCATTCAATTTGAAGAGCCTCTGCCACGAAATCCATACAGTGATAGTTGAAATCCATCAGGTATTTGTACTTCTGGTGGTATAGAGGGTATAAATCGTCTTCGTAGAACTCAAAGAATGGTGATGTCTGGTAAGAGGCCTTAAAAGCTCTCCAATGCTGAATTTGCCAGTCGAAATCATTCTCTATCTGAACATCCCTGTATTTCTGGTGTCCTTTGGTATTTAACCCCAGAGACGAACTATGTTTAATTGGAATGTTCAGGGTAAGTTTGCCGTTTGCATCATAAATATACATTCGGTTTCTGTAAGTCTGCTTCTGATAATTATCCTCGTTTTCGAATATGAGTTTATCAGCTTTAGCGATCGCAGTCCATTGGCTTATTGGCCCAAAATAGGAGGGATGTAATAAAACCGGTTTCATAAATTCTAAGCTTCTTCTCTACGTTTTTTGAAAAATCTCCAACCGAAATAAATAACGAGTATGATCAGGAAATAAGGTAAAAATGAGGTTGGTTCCCCGTCTCCTTTTACGGTAGTGAAAACTCTATCCCATCTTATCTTATCAAAACCACTGGCATTTGCATCCCAGCTTAACCAGATAAAAACAGGTTTACCCACCACGTGATTTTCGGGAACATATCCCCAGGTACGGCTGTCTTCAGAATTATTTCGGTTATCTCCCATCATCCAGTAATAGTTCTGTTTGAAGGTATAGCTATCTATTGGTTGCCCGTTCAGTAAAACCTGGGTTCCGTTGATGCTGAGTTTATTATTCAATCCAAATTCAGAGCCTTCATATGTTTCAATGATCTCCTTATAAAAGGCCATTGATTCTGAAGTGATATCTACCGTTACTCCCTTTTCCGGAATATAAATAGGACCCATATGATCATTATTCCAGTTCCTTTTTCCGTCCTTCGGGCACAGACTTGCATTCTTCGCCCCGGCAGAGTCTACATATCTTTCAATAGATACTACATTAGGATGATTTTTAAATCTCTCGAAACTCTCATCAGATAGTGATTGAACGAAAAAAGATTCTTTGGTTGGATAGTAATATCCATCTGTAATATCGTAAAGCTTGTAAAGATTACGAGGATTGAATGGCTGACCTTTCGTCTTTGCCAGATATGAGAATTGAGGCTTTGCCCGGTCTGGTAATTCCAGTTGCTTTCCGTTAATATGAACATAACCATCTATTACAGATAATGAGTCACCAGGCACTCCAACGGCTCTTTTTACGTAATTCGATTTCTTATCTATAGGTTTTTTAAAATGTTTTCCAGACCTGTCAAAGAACTTACGTACTGTATCTACCGGCCAGTTAAAAACTACAATATCGTTTCTTTCAATATTTTCAAAACCAGGGAACCTTAAGTAAGGGATCTGAGGTTTGTTCAGATAAGATTTTACTCCAAGTACAGGGATCGTGTCGTGAACCATCGGGAAGGCTACTGCCGTTTTTGGTACACGAGCACCATAGTGAAACTTGCTTACAAACAAGAAATCTCCTACCAATAAGGTCTTTTCCAATGAAGAGGTTGGTATAGTAAACGGTTGCATAAAGTAGGTATGCACGATAGTAGCAGCGATTACAGCAAAAAGAATGGAGCTTATCCATTCACCAGCTTCTGTGCGAGGTTTAAGTTCACGATCAACGATATAAGCATCTTTCGTGGCGTAATTCACATAATAGATATATAGACCTAAAGTTAGGATCACAGCGAAGGTTTCAGCAGTTGAGTTCCGTCCAAAACTTCTAATGGTCTCTACCCAGATTACCGGAATTATTATAAGGTTTACGATAGGTATGAACATTAAAACCACCCACCACCATGGTCGGTTTATGATCTTCATTAAAACCACGGCGTTATAAACAGGTATCGCTGCTTCCCATGCTTTTCTGCCTGCTCTTTGATAAAGTTTCCAGGTTCCTAGAAAATGTACCACCTGCAAAAGCAGGAAGAAAATAAACCATTCGGTAAAAGTCATATTATTGAATCTTTACAGTATAAGGCAGGGTTTGCCTTAAATTGTTACATTTTAATTTTGAAAAAGATCTGCCAGTACATCCTTCATGGTGAAAATACCAGTCTTATCCTTTAGGTATTCTGCAGCAACCACGGCACCTAATGCAAAACCCTGTCTGGATCTAGCAGTATGGGTGATCTCGATGCTGTCTATTTCAGAATCGTAAGTCACGGTATGTGTACCTGGAACATTCTCTTCTCTTTTCGCATAGATTGGGATCTCATCTTTATCTGCATCATCAAGTTGCCATCCCTTCAATCTGGAATTTTGTTCCAGTATTTGCTGAGCAAGTGAAATAGCCGTCCCGCTTGGAGCGTCTAGTTTCTGTGTATGGTGTATCTCTTCTATGCCTACAGAATAATCTTCAAGTCCCTGCATCATCCCGGCTAGTTTTTGATTAAGTTCGAAGAAAACATTAACTCCCAGGCTGAAATTTGAAGCATATATAAACGCTGAATTCTCCTCTTTACAAATCTTTTTAGCCTTTTCGTAATCTTCCAGCCAACCGGTTGTTCCACTAACAACTGGAATATTATTTTTAAAACAGGTGGTTATGTTTTTAAATGCCGCTTTAGGAACACTAAAATCAATGGCTACATCGATCTTTGAACTGCTTAGGTCATGATTTTCTATATCATCATCTAACCTGAAAACTATTTGGTGGCCACGCTGTTCTGCGATCTTCTCAATGGTCTTGCCCATCCTTCCGTAGCCTAAAAGAGCGATATTCATATTAGAATCTGTAATTTAGTGTAAGTCCGTAATTGGTTTTGCCGGTTAATGCATCGAAATCCAGATCTGGTTTAACCGAGAGGTCTTCGTCGACATTAAACTGCCTTAAATGCGCTTCTACATTGGCGTCAATGATATTCAAAACATAAACCCCAACTGTAACAAGGATAGAGATCTCCTTGTTTTTCTGGTAGAATTCCTGGGCGCGAATCAAATTATCAGTTGTAATTCTTTGTTCACCATCAACAGTGAATTCATCAACTTTTCCTGCCAGCCGGTCTTTATAGGCGTTACGATAACGATCATACTCCTTATCATTCTCCAGGTAAAAATAAATACCCGTGCCTAAACCAGCATAAGCGATTGGAATTTTCCAGTAACTGCCGTTATATGCCTGGCCCAGTCCGGGTAAAACGGCTGAGTAAAATGCTGCTTTAGCAGGTGCCAGGGCATTATAAGGTTCGTATTCTTTTTCCTTTTGTTCTCTTTTTAATTCCTTTTTAGATTTCTTTTCGGGTGTAACCAATAGCGAGTCTTGTGCTGAGGCTACCGAAAGGAAGAACAGGAAAAAGAACAGGAATAAATAAGAATTACTCTTCACCCCGAATTAGTTTTTTGATCCTTTCGAAATCTTCTTCGGAAGAAAATGGTATGGTTAATTTTCCGCTTCCCTTTTTGGTAACCTTCACATCTACCTTGGCGCCAAGGTATTCGTTAAATTCCTTGATTCCTTTTTTATAGGATTGCGGGATTGTTGCTTTTTTGGTTGATTTTGTCGGTTTTCCGCCTGAATTCAATTCACGTACTAGAACCTCAGTATCACGAACAGAAAGTGATTTCTCAATTATTTTTTCGTAGATCTCAAGCTGCTTCTGGGTATCCTCAATATTTATAAGGGCTCTACCATGACCCATGCTAAGAAAGCCGTCACGCATTCCGGTTTGGACAATGGGGTCAAGCTTCAAAAGCCTTAGGTAGTTTGCTATCGTTGACCTGTTTTTCCCGATTCGATCACTTAACTGTTCCTGAGTCAGCTGTATTTCATCGATCAAACGCTGATATGAAAGTGATATTTCAATAGGATCCAGATCCTGTCTTTGTATATTTTCAACCAGGGCCATTTCCAGGGATTCCTGGTCATTGGCGATCCTGATGTATGCAGGAATGGTTTTTAAACCAACAAGTTTAGATGCTCTAAACCTTCTCTCACCGGAAACCAACTGGTATTTATCAAAGTCAAGTTTTCTAACGGTAATGGGCTGGATGACTCCAAGCTCCCGGATAGAAGATGCAAGTTCTCTAAGAGACTCTTCGTTGAAACTTGTTCTGGGCTGAAATGGGTTTACTTCAATAGAAGAAAGCTCCAGTTCAACTATATGGCCAACCAGTTTGTCGGCATTTTTATCTTCTGCAGATTTAATATCATTATCAGGATCCTTCAGTAAGGCTGAAAGTCCTCTTCCCAACGCTTGTTTTCTGGTAGCCTTCGCCATTTGTCTTAGTTTTTCTTAATAATTTCATGTGCCAGGCTTAAATAATTGCTGGCTCCTTTGCTTGAAGCATCATAATTAATGATACTTTCTCCGTAACTGGGCGCTTCACTTAAACGTACATTTCTCTGAATGATTGTTTCAAATACCATTTCATCAAAATGTTTTTTGACCTCTTCCACAACCTGGTTAGAAAGTCTCAATCTTGAATCATACATGGTTAATAAAAGACCTTCGATATCCAGTTTGTTATTATGGATCTTTTGTACACTTTTAATGGTATTCAATAATTTTCCAAGACCTTCCAGGGCAAAATACTCACACTGTATTGGGATGATAACAGAATCTGAAGCCGTAAGGGCATTCAGGGTTAGCAACCCAAGGGAAGGAGCACAATCTATCAGGATAAAATCATACAGGTCACGTAAAGGCTCAATGGCCTTCTTTAGCATAGACTCTCGATTTTCCTGGTCTACCAGTTCAATTTCTATGGCCACAAGGTCTATATGTGCTGGAATTATATCCAGGTTTGGTGAACTGGTCTTCTGAATGGCATCTTCAGCTTTTACAGAATGTTCCAGCAACTGGTAAGTACCATTTTCCACCTCTTCAACATCAATTCCAAGGCCTGAAGTAGCATTCGCCTGAGGACCGGCATCAATCAATAAT
>CBDTXN010000174.1:0-6454 GCA_965364455.1 uncultured Flavobacteriaceae bacterium | reverse complement strand
ATGGCTGGAGCACATAACTTTCAACAAATTGTGTGATGGTAAATGTTAGAGCAATCCCTATAAGAACACTGGTCTCACCTGAAGTTAAAAAACCAAAAGCTACGGCCATGGTAAAACCAATAATATTTCCAACGTAAGGAATCAAAGTAAGAACTGCGGCAATCACACTTACAAGTATGAAGTTATCCACTCCCGAAATCCCAAGACCTATAGAATATAAGATTGCTAATAATCCCATAAGGATTGCCTTCCCAAGAAGATATTGTGGAGCCACTTTTACCGACTTGGAAATAATGGTCTTTACGGTATCCCTTTTTTCATCAGGAAAGATGTTTAACAGGAAGTCCCTGAAGATATGACGATAATTTAGTAAAAAGAATACGTAAACGAAGGTTAGGAGATAATTGGCCATAAAACTGGACAAACCACTCATAAAAGTGGCAATTTTTTTTCCTGTATTAGATCCGGATTCCTCAGAGTCCTTTTTAGCTTCCTTTATATCCTCCTTATCTAATGGGGTATGTTTTAAAGCAAAGTCTTTTACCTGTTCTATTTTAGGCTGCATAGTTTCCTGGATCTGTGGCCAGTCATCTGCAAAGCTTCTTATTTGATAAGACACAAGAGCTATCAAACCAATTGAAATACCAAAAAGTAAAAGGCTATTTATTAATGAAGCCCAATTCCTTTTCATTACTTTTTCCATTCTGTTGGATAATGGAAGAACTACAAGACTTAAAATGATGCCGGTAAGTAATGGTGCGAAAAATCCCTTAGCCTTTGCCAGCCCCAGGAATAAAAAATATACGGCAAGAATGGATGCTGCCAGGTAGATAATTAGTTTCTTTCTCTTTAGCATTGAATAGAATTGGTTGATTAATCCTCAATATCGTAAATGTTTTTTCATTATATATTAAAGAAAACTAAAAGCCTATTTAATAATTTTCTGAATCTTGCTAGGTTTAAAACCAATTCGGTGAGCTTTGGCAACCAGAATTTTCCCGGTTTCCTTTTTAACCGGTACCGTATAAATATTCCATGAATCCTTCAGTTCGTCATTTTTATTATTCAGTAACTGGTATCCTATGGATGCGCCTTTGGTTTCACAGGTAATGATCCAGGATCCGTTTTCAATTCTGATTTCAGGTTTTTTTGTGATTGGTTCATTTTTATAATTACCTATCTCTTCGATATATTCCTGCTCCGGGATCATTCCTTTATCTCCGGTATCATTTATCCATTGCTGAAGAGCATCTCTCAATTCAACTAATTTCTTTTTATATCTCGGGTCTTCGGCTAAATTATTCAGTTCATGTGGATCATTTTTAGTATCAAATAATTCCTCAGGAGCTTTCTGGGTTCTAAACCATTGAGCCTGGTATTCGTTAAGGCTATCCTTATCCTTTAGCCGAAGCAACTCCTTCATAATATCCATTTGCTCGCGGTAACTAACTGGCATATAATAAGGTTTATCAGGAAAATAATTCCTGATATATTTAAATCTATTATCTCTTACTGCTCTTACCCTGTCATGGAATTCATCAAACCTGTCTCCTGCCGCATAGATAAAATTTCTCTTTTCAGGATCCATAAATTCACCCATCCATGCTCTTCCATCCACATACTCTGGAGGTTTGATTCCTGCAAGAGATAATAGGGTTGGTTTAAAATCCACAAAACTTATCAGCTGCTCATCTTTGCGCCCTGAAAATTGTTTATTTGGAAATCTGACTATTAAGGGTATATGCAAGCCCGAGTCATAAACGGTTCGCTTTTGTCTTGGTAAAGGTCCGCCGTGATCGGTAAACCAGAAAATGATAGTATTCTCAAGTTCTCCAGTTTCTTCAAGCTCCTTAAGAAGCCTTCCAACTTCTGCATCCATCTCCTTAAGATTGGAATACATCCTTCTAATATCCTTTTTCGCCTTTTTAGTAGCTGGTAAGTATGGATCTATAGGGACTTCCATGTTTTCAGAAACCCATAGTGAATCCCCTTCATTTGCCCAGATACTGGATTCGTGCGTTTCCATAAAGTTAAAAATGGCAAAAAATGGCTCCTCATCGGGACGGTTCTTCCAATGTGCAGATTTACTACTTTCATCCCATGCGGTGATCTCACTACGAAACTGATAATCTTCTTTAGGGTTATTTGTGCAGTAATATCCATTTTTCCGAAGATAATAACTATGTAAGTGTGTACCTGCAGGAGGTTTTGCTTCATAAACTCTGTTCCCTGCCCTTATTTCCTTTTCTGTAACATCTGGATTATACCATGGGCCTGTTCGCATATGCATTGCTCCAAACCTTGTTGGATACATACCTGTTGCAATGGCAGCACGGCTGGGAGCACATACACCTGATGGCGAATAAACATTGGTGAAAACCACTCCTTCTTTAGCCAGTTTGCTAATATGTGTTGTAGTTATGGTTGAATCTCCATAAGTTGGGATGTAAGCACTCTGATCTTCTGCAACTATCCAAACGATATTGGGTTTTTCTGGTAGTTCTAATTCTGAATAATCAATTGCATTCTGGGAGTATGAGCATACACTTAAAAGAATAAAGACAAAAAAAGTATTTGGGTAGAAATTGCACATCAAATTGAGTTTTGAAATTCCAGTTTTCCGGAATTCCATTTAAACTAAATTTAGAGAAAATATCTAAGTATATAAGAAATCTGTTCCGTTATGGGTATAAAAAAGCCATCCGATTGGATGGCTTAAATAATTCAAAAGAATTAAATGATTAGTCAATAACTTCTACGTTGACTGCGTTTAATCCTTTTCTACCTTGTTCAGTTTCAAATTGAACTTTGTCATCTTCACGAATCTCATCGATCAACCCACTAGAGTGAACGAAAATATCTTCGTTAGAATCTTCAGTTTGAATGAATCCAAAACCTTTGGTATTATTGAAAAACTTTACTTTACCTTCTTGCATTACTGTACTTATTAATTGTTATAAAATTGCCGTATTAATTTTGAGATCGAACGGCAACGATCTTTATCATAATCAAGTGTTCAAGGACACTTAACCGTGATTAGTCTATTACTTCTACGTTAACAGCGTTAAGGCCTTTTTTGCCTTGCTCAACTTCGAACTGTACTCTGTCATCTTCACGAATTTCATCAATAAGACCACTAGAGTGTACGAAAATATCTTCGTTTGAATCATCAGCTTTAATAAAACCAAATCCTTTGGTGTTATTGAAAAACTTTACTTTACCTTCTTGCATTACTATACTATTAATTGTTATAAAATTGCCGTCCCTGTTTTGAGATCGTACGACATCCAATCTTCATTATTTCCAGATCTCTTAGGGAGTCTGAGAATAATTAGTCAATTACTTCAACGTTTACGGCGTTAAGGCCTTTTTTACCTTGCTCAACTTCGAACTGTACTCTGTCGTCTTCACGAATTTCGTCAATAAGACCTGTTGAGTGAACAAAGATGTCTTCGTTTGAATCGTCAGCTTTAATAAAACCAAATCCTTTGGTGTTATTGAAAAACTTTACTTTACCTTCTTGCATTACTATACTTATTATTATTTATAAAATTGCCGTCTTTGTTTAGAGATCGTACGACATCCAATCTTTTATTATCCTACTGTGAGGTTGTCTTTTCTACCTAACTGGCGAAGCATTTTAAAGTGCTCTCCAACGGCAGAGAAGAAACTGTGTTTATTATGATAAGGCAGTCCGTACTCTTTTGCGGTTTCTGCTACTATATGCGATATCTTTCTGTAATGAACGTGACAGATATTTGGCAATAAATGATGCTCTATCTGATAATTCAACCCACCTATGAACCAAGAGAATAATCTGCTTTTCGGTGAAAAATTACTTGTTGTAAATAACTGATGACTTGCCCAGTCCCCTTCTACAATTCCTTCTTCATTAGGTAATGGATATTCTGTTGTAGGTACAATATGCGCCAACTGGAATACAGTTGTGATCATTAATCCTGTTACAAAATGCATACTGATAAAAGCAAGTACTATGATCCACCAGGCAACTGGTGCCATGATAATTGGTAAAACCAACACAAATCCAAATGAAACAACTTTCCAGGCGATTACCTTTGCCAGCTCTTTATTAAATGCGTTACCTTCCTTAAAGAATCCCATTTTCTTAAACTTCAACATTCTAACGAAATCCTTAGCAGTAACCCAGGATACGGTTGATAGTCCATAGAAGAACCATGAATAAAAATGCTGAAATTTATGGATATCATACCTTTTGGTATGTGGGGTGAATCTTAAAAAGAACGGAGGATTTATATCATCATCTGCTTCCTCAATATTGGTGAAGGTATGATGCAATACATTATGCTGAATCCTCCAGATACTGGCATTTGCTCCTATTAGATTAAGGGTATAACCTAAATACTTATTTACCTTTTGATTTTTAGAATACGAATTATGGATCGCATCATGCATGATGCCCATCCCTATTCCTGCCATTCCAAAACCACTTAGAATATAAAGGGCAAAGATCAACCAGACACTGGATACAATTCCGGTGTTTATGACTACTAAGGGAGCAATAAATACAAAAAGCATTAAAATCGTTTTCACGATCATGCTGCCATTGGCATGCTTACTAATATTATTAGTCTTGAAATATGAATTTACACGACTCCTTAAAGTCTTTGAAAATTCGGAGGCCCTTTTCTGGGCAAATTTTGGATTATTGATACTGGTACTATTTATTATTTACTGTCTAAATACTGAAGTGAACAAAACTTGGAATATCCTGAACGGATTTACTTAAGTGAAGAAAACTAAATTATTTTTACTTGGCAAATGTACATTTAATAATTCAATGCACTCCACAATAATCTATTAATTTTCAATAATTTACAATTCAGGATACTTTGTGTAGTAGTATTAGGCTCTAAATCAAGCCTGAAGAAATATTAGATCTTTTTAACCCTTACAGCGTTAAGACCTTTCATTCCTTGTTCTAATTCGAAACTTACTTTGTCATTCTCATCGATCTCATCAATTAGACCGCTAACGTGTACAAAATATTTTTCACCGGTAGTTTTCCCAATAATGAATCCGAAACCTTTAGAATGATCAAAAAAGGATACCTTCCCTTCAGTATCTGTTTCAGGCTCTTCGTAATCTCTATCCTCTTTCTTAGGTATAGCGATCTCAATATCTTCTGCTTCTATTTCTACCTTCTGGGTTGGATCTGGTGGAGTATCTGTTAGATTCCCATCTGCATCCACATAGGCGATCATATCTTCGAATGATCCTCCTTTGTTAGAGTTTTCTTTTCTCTCCTGCTTCTTAGCTTCTTTCTCTTTTCGCTTCTTAAGCTTCTTTTTTTCTTTTTCTCTTTTGTTTTGGGTTTGTCCGGATCTTGCCATTCACTAAATTTTAATTACTATTCGTTTCCAACTTCAATGCTTTGAACCAACTAAACGAATACCAGGAAAATTTAATGTGTAAGATTATCTTTTGAAGGTTTTATTCAGAGAGAGCAATGGTCGATTTCGACCTGCATCAAAATTTTGGTAAAGATAGTCATAGGAATCCGATTATAAAAAAATTAAAGCCGAGACTTAATAAAATTATTTCAATACAGTAATTAATATCGGTGTACTGTATTATATAGATTTTTAGCAAAAGTTTATGACAGATCAAATTGTAAATCGGTTTTTGACAAGTAATTTGAAAAGAAAAATTATGAAAGCTATAGGATTTAAGAAATCACTACCCATAGATGACGATGAAAGCCTTTTTTTATTTAATACTGAAAAACCAAAACCCGGTAAACGCGATCTTCTTGTCAGGATAAAAGCCATTTCGGTTAACCCTGTAGATTTTAAGGTTCGCCAAAGCGCTGCCAAAGAATCTGAATTAGATGAACCGAAGATCATTGGATGGGATGCTTCAGGAATAGTTGAAGAAATAGGTGAAGAAGTGAGCCTTTTTAAGCCCGGTGACGAAGTCTTTTATTCCGGGGATATAAACAGACCCGGATGCTATGCCGAATTTCAGAATATTGATGAAAGAATAGTTGGTCTTAAACCTGGTAACCTGAATTGGCAGGAGGCCGCTGCCCTACCCCTTACCGCGCTAACTGCATGGGAGTCTATTTTTGACCGTTTAGGGATCAAAGAAGGTTCCGGTGAGGGAAAAAACATTCTAATTATTGGTGGAGCCGGTGGTGTTGGGTCTATAGCCATCCAGTTATTAAAGGAACTAACTAAATTAGAGGTTATTGCTACGGCTTCCAGGGATGCAACCAGAAACTGGTGTAAAAAACTGGGTGCAGATAGAATCGTAAACCACCATAATTTACTTGAAGAAATGGGCAGCGAGGATGGTGTGGACTATATTCTGAATTTTGCCGATACTTCTGGTAATTGGGAAGCAATGATCAAATTGATCGCGCCTCAGCGAGGAATCTGTTGCGTTGTGAATAATTCAGAACATGTTGATCTGA
>CBDTXN010000173.1:0-6470 GCA_965364455.1 uncultured Flavobacteriaceae bacterium | reverse complement strand
GTCGCCTGCTGGTTTTGAAGCTTCAGTGCTCAGAGAAAACCCTGATCCAACCGATTCAGCATTGTTTCTTTCTACCAAGCGTTGGGCAGACAATATTATCTCCAATCCAAGTGATGCCATAAGCAGGGAAGTTGAAAATCAATATCTTGAATATAAAGTTTTTGTTCCACAGGCGATTGCTATAGACGAGAATGGCAGGACCTATAAGTGGGACGCCATGTTCGACCTGGCCTTTAGATTTAAGGATGGGGCTATTCGGTATGATGTAGAAATTGTTGAATTATCAAGTCCGGATGCACCAACATTTCAGATAGTTGGCGGAACGGATGACTGGGCTTTCTATGCTAAAAACAACCAGCCATATCCTCTAACCTCAGAGGCCCGAATGGTGATGGAAGAAATAGTTAATGACTTTATTAGAGGTGTTTCAGCTTATGTAAACAGGGATGCAGATATTCCTGAAAAAAATTAAGGTTTTAAGTAAAATTTTATTTTAGGTCTGAGCTTTAGTCTGTCTTTGCTTTACATGATTTCCATCATTTTTTGACGGTACATGGTTTTATAAATTTATATGAACTATAAAATCCAGAATCATGAAAAAGATACTTGTTCCAACCGATTTTTCAGAGATCGCAGCCTACGCTTTAAAATATGCCGCGAATCTAGCCAGTAAAGCCAATGCTGAAATTATCGCCTTATATATGATTAACCGTGAGGATGCTTTCCTTAGTAGGAAAGAGGCGATGGAGTTATATGAAAACATAGATTATCATAAAAGGATTAATGAATCCTTCGATAAGTTTCTGGATCAAAGTTACCTGGAGGGAATCAAGGTGAGTACTGAAATTCGCAGACAGGTGGATTTTGAAAAAATTAGTGATCTAACATCAGAACTGGATGCAGACCTTGTTGTGATTGGTTCTCATGGTGCACACGGGATTGGGGGAATGCTAATTGGCTCGAATGCTGAAAAAGTAATAAGAACGTCAGAAGTACCTGTTCTTGTCGTGAAAAACACCCAGTCTTACTTCAAACTTGATAAAATAGTAATGGCCTGCGATTTTAATTTGGATATGATTGATGCCTTTAAAAAGGCGAGTACCTTTTTAAAGAACAATTCTATGAATTATGATCTGATCTATATAAATACTCCGGAAGACTTTTTAAGCACACCTTTGATAGATAAAGAAGTGAGTAAATTTTTCAAAGCTCAGGGAGTCAAAGAATCTGAAATCAAAGATGAGGTGAAGATCTTTAATGATTATAATATTGAAGCAGGAATATTCAATTATGCCGATAAAGTAGATGCAGATCTAATTGTCCTGTTAACACATGGAAGAAAAGGATTAGCGCGACTTATATATAGCAGCTATGGTGAAAAAATGGCCAATCATTCAGATATCCCCGTACTAACAGTAAAGGCATAGATATTTGATAGCTGAAGACTAATGGCTAGAAAGACAGAGAATTCATCTATAGTTAAAAAATATATCCTCTAAAATTTACTTTCTAAGTATTATATACCAACTGTTTATGATCTAAATCTAACCATTATATTAGGTGTTGATAATTTGATTTTTATTATCATATAACCGATTTATAAGATGATCAAAGAAGCTTTTTCTTTAAATATTGATGAGGTTTTAGAGCAACTTCAGTCAGATCCTATTAATGGGCTGGATAAAGAGACAGCAGAACAGCGATTAAAAAAATACGGAGAAAATTTACTCACACGAAATAAGCCGAAGAATGCTTGGCAGATCCTCATAGATCAGTTTTTAAGTCCTATAGTATATATTTTGGTGGGTGCCATGATCCTTGCCTTCTTATTTAGTGAAACACTGGAAGGTATTGCAATCCTGTTGGTAATAATTATCAATACGGCTATAGGGTTTTTTATGGAGTATCAGGCTATAAAGTCTTTTTCGGCACTTCATAAAATGGTGCAAACCACTTCCACGGTGATACGTAATGGTCAAACAATGGATCTACCGTCACGATTTCTGGTGCCAGGAGATATAATTTTTGTTAAGGAAGGTGATGTTATTCCTGCAGATGCAAGGTTAATAGAGCAATCTGGATTATTGTTGAAAGAGTCAATGCTCACTGGCGAAAGTGAGGAGGTGCAAAAGGAACTGGATACTTTACCTAAGAAATCAAGGATTACAGAGCAGAGCAATATGGTCTTTAATGGGACTATAGTTTCCAGAGGGAATGCCAAAGCAATCGTTAATTCTACCGGGGATAGAACCGTCATAGGTCAAATTAGTGAAATGACCCAGAGTAGTGAAGAAAAAAATGCACCGCTTCAAAGAAAATTAACCACTCTTACTAATTGGCTTATCTTTTTCACTTTGGCTTTAGCTGCAATAATTGCCGTTACAGGTTTTTTTACTTCAAATGATCCCGAGCTTTTATTGAAAACAGCGATAGCTCTGGCTGTAGCCGCTATTCCGGAAGGTCTTCCGGTAGTAGCCACGATCACCCTCGCCAGGGGGATGATGAAATTATCAAAGAAAGAAGTGATCATTAAAAACCTGGATTCGGTCCAAACACTAGGAGAAACGAATACTATCTGTACAGATAAGACTGGTACCCTTACTGAAAATAAAATGAGGGTTAGGGTTCTGGAATTTGATGATTCTAAGTTAGAATTAAAAGATAGTGCACAGGATATAGAAGATTTCAAAAATTTAGAAAATTTCAAAGAGCTGGTCAAAGTTGCAGTTTTATGTAATAATGCAAATCCTGCAAAAGCGACGAATCATGGAGATGTCATAGACCAGGCACTAATTGACTTTGTTAGTCAGGTGAATTTAGATGCTTCGAAGATAAGTAAGGATTATCCCGAGGTTGAAGAAATGCCCTTCGATGTGCAATTAAAATTGATGGCTACTCTCAATAGACATGATGATGAATATATGGTGTGTGTCAAAGGAGCTCCTGAAAATGTCCTTCAATATTGTAATTCAATTCAGGGAAGAGAAGAACTTCGGCCATTAACTGAGAAAGAGGATTGGTTGGATAAGATAGATACACTGGCATCTGATGGGCTAAAGGTGCTGGCCTTTGCCATAAAGACAACCAAATATTATCCTGAGAAGTCAGATTGGCTAAAAGAACTCACTTTGATCGGAGTTGTTGGTTTTCTGGATCCACCGAGAGGGGATATAAAACAAACCATTCAGTTGTATAATGATGCCGGGATCAAAGTGAAGATGATTACTGGGGATCATCCGGGAACTGCCAGAAATGTTGCTGGAGCTATTGGAATGATCGAAAAGGAAGAGGGACAGGAACAGGTGGTTCTTGGGGTAAACTACGAAAGCTTCAGAAATTTATCGGCTGAAAATAAGAAGGCACTGTTAAAGGCTAATGTATTTGCCCGGATGTTACCGCATCAGAAACTTGAACTGATAAAGTTCTTTCAGGAGAATGAAGGGGTTGTGGGGATGATAGGTGATGGGGTAAATGATGCACCTGCCCTGAAGGCTGCCGATATTGGTATTGCAATGGGGGTTAGGGGCACCGAGGCAGCAAAGGAGGCAGCAGATGTAATATTACTGGATGATAGGTTTACCGCAATAAAACTGGCGATTCACCAGGGGCGTGCGATCTTTGAGAATATCAGGTACTTTGTTGTTTTCTTGATCTCCTGTAATCTTGCTGAGGTCATATCGGTTTCTGCAGCATCATTTACCAGCTTACCTATGCCATTACTTCCTATGCAGATCTTATATCTAAACCTTGTAACCGATATATTTCCAGCATTAGCTCTTGGGTTAGGAAAGGGGAGTAAGGGGATTATGCGGAATAAACCCCGACCACCAGGCGAAGAATTACTTACAAAAAAGCACTGGGGTACAACTATAGCTTATGGTTTATCAATTACATTCAGTGTCATTGCTGTTGTTCTTTATGCTCATAAATTTATGGGAGCAACTTATATAGAAACCAATAATATGGCATTTAATACCCTTGTTTTGGCGCAACTTCTAAATGTTTTCAATTTACCAGAAAGGAAAGCATCCTTTTTCAAAAATGAGATCACCTCAAATAAATGGGTCTGGATCGCTTTAGCATTATCAATAATTATAACATATCTGGGATACAGCCTCCCGTTTCTTAGTGATATTCTTTCCCTGAAGGATCTTTCTTTCCAGGATGTGCTAATCTCCATTCTCTTTGCAATATTATCTTTACTTATCTCTCAGGTTATCAAACGAAGCGGAATTCTAAAAGATTAAACTGAAGGCATTTACAAAGCATATCTGAAATCTAATTACATATATGATCCAGGAGTAATTGAATTTAAAGCCTGGGGACAGTATTCAGCTTTAATTTGGCGCAGAGCGGTGTCAAGTTCATTATCTAAAATATTACCCGAACTTTTATGGCAGAATGTGCATGGATTTATTCCTCCATTGGAATCTATATACAGACCACGATTGTCCTTATTAAGACAGCCTATTCTTCGCTGATAATACTCATGATAGCAAATTAACGGGTATTCGATAAATTCTTTATTGAAATTATATTTTTCAAAAAAAGATTCCAGTAATTGGATTTTTTCTTTCGAAAGGGAAACATCTGAGCTTTTAAAATGCCCAACAGGTTTTGGCTCGATAAACTGAATAAAGGAAACACCCAGGTTTTTTCCAAGTTCCATGTATTTAAAGAGATTTTGTGTGGTTACAAATTCCTTTCTCACACAAACTGTAATGGTAACTACCAGACCTTGTTTAATGGCATTTTTTGCAGCCTTCGTTGCCCAGGAATACGCGCTTTTATAATTTCTGAAATTATCATGCTCATTTTCCTTATGATGATCCAGGCTAATGAATAAGCCGGTAAGCCCTGCAGCCTTCAGTTTTTTCGCTTTATCGTCTGTGAGCTGGTAACCTGAAGTATTAAGCCAGAATTCAGTGGCAGATTCTGCAAACTTCAGAAGTTGCAGGATCATCTCAAATTTTAATAAAGGTTCTCCACCGGTGAAATAGATCTGGGATACTCCCTGCTTCTGAAGCTTCTGAATAATTAGTTTTAAATTTTCCTTGTTGAGAACCTCCTTTTTATTCAGTCTTTCCCACTCATAGCAATGCTCACATTGTAAAGGACATTTTTTAGTGATTGCAAGGAAAACATGATTCAAGCGGTCAGTTTTTTTATGTATTTTTTTAAATCGATTAAGTTCAGACCTGATAAACATTTTGAATTTCTTATCATTTATGGCAGGAGCAAACAGGCTTGAGTAATATTTTCCCTGAACTCCGGCGATCTTTTGAATTTTAGACTTTCCGAGGAAACTGGCCCTTAGATCAAATAAATATTTCATGGCCGGGTACCAGTCAACCGGATTGGAGTAACATTCAATGATCCATTTCAAAATCCGAAGCTTTAATCCCAGCAGTAAAATGTCTTTCTTTAATCCGGTAACGTTCCGTGGAAAGGTAAGATTCTCTGTTTTTAGAGAAAATGCCTCCTCAGATTTTTCAGGAGCTTTGCTAATTGTTTTTGTATGGTGGACAGAACTATAGTGCATACTCACTAGAATTTTGGGTCTCCCATATTCGTTGAATATTTTCAAATTCCGTTTTTGAAAATTGGGTAAAATAGCCAGCTTGCTTAAACTTAAGCAACTCTTTTAGATCTGGGATTCCCTGGTAATCTCTTATATAATTATAGTAGCCTTTGTTCTTAATGAAAATGCTTCTTTCGTAATCTTTAGGAATAGGTGATGCCTCATAAAATAGCTCTACATATTCACCAGGATTTTTTTGCGTAAGGTATTGGCCATCAATTTTATTGATTAGTTGGCTTACCTCAATACCAGTGCCTGTGACCGCCTTGGAGGCTAATACTGAACTTATTTCAGGCGGGGGAGTGGTTGGATAATTAATTGCCACCTGGTCTACTTCCCAGAACATGAAGCCAGTTTCGAGTTTAATCTCGACCTTTTCGGTCTGTATACCATCTAATCTAAGGTTGAGCCCTATCTCTCGAAAAGCCATTGGTCCTGTAGAAAAAATCTTTTGTTCTAATTTCCATTCGCCATTTCTTTTAAGATATACATTTAATGGGATATGTTGGGATTCCTGCCATTCCCTGGATTCCTTCAGGGTAAAATCCTGTTGTTGCTTTTGAAAGCTGTTATAATAAGTCCCGAATTTTTTATTGAATTTCCCAAAAACATAATCCAGCCACATAGAATTCTTTAACCGGAGATATAAGCTGGCATTCCTGCTTAGCTCCGGTTTCGAGAAATTTAAAGTCAGGCTACTCACATTGGCCTCTTCTGCAGACGTCTGGTCGAAAACAAAATGATTTTCATCTTCAAATGAAATTAAATCTGTCACCAGTTTTCCATTAGTAAAAGCTTTTTCCGGAGGTAATTTATTTTCAAAATGTATTGGTTTTCCTGAAGGATCTAATAAAACCTCATGTTCAGGAAAATGATCCATAATAAGCAT
>CBDTXN010000172.1:0-6556 GCA_965364455.1 uncultured Flavobacteriaceae bacterium | reverse complement strand
TACATTTGAAGGAATTTTGCATAGTCTCTTGCTGTACTAACCAGGCCTGCCCCGCCAGAGAAAAAAGTTTTTGCTCCTTTTACAGGATAATCTGGATCATAATTTTCGTTTATTGGATACTTATTCCAGCCATCCTTATCCTTTTCCTGAACTTCTACCAGACGATCTGCCTTCATTTCAGGTAAGTAAAAATAGGTATCTTCCATTTCTAAAGGACTGAAAATCCTTTCAGCCAGAAATTCGTCAAATTGTTTACCAGAAATCACTTCTACAAAATATCCAAGAACGTCAAGACCTTCAGAATAAGTGAATTTCTCACCGGGATTATGGTGTAATGGTAAACTAGCCAGTTTCGTAATATTTTCCTGGAGATTTATGTTTTTGGTAGAAAACAGATCTACTATTTCGTTTTTACTATAGATCTTTCTGAAGCGTTCATCTGAATCTATAATACCATATCCTATTCCTGAGGTATGGGTCAATAAATGCCTAATAGTGATCTCCTTATCAGCCGGGACCGTAGTAAAGCTAGAATCTGCTTCATTAAAATCGTCAAGAAGTTTAGGGTCCTTGAATTCAGGAATATATTTGGAGATAGGATCGTCCAGTTGAAATTTACCTTCCTCCCATAATATCATTACAGCAGTAGCTGTAATAGCCTTTGTTTGAGAGGCAATTCTGAAAATATCATCTTTCTCAAGTTTTTCACCCTCTGTTGAAGCTGTTCCAAAAGCTTTATGATACACTATCTTCCCATCCCTAGCGATCAGAGCCACAGCTCCTGGGATCTGACCTGATTGTATCGAACCCTGAAGCATTTCTCCAATTTTATCAAGTCTATCTTCAGAAAAACCCACATTTTCAGGATTGGTTTCTGTAAGTTGAGAATTGACCTTCTGGACAGTAAGATTTAAGATTAGGAAAAGGCAAAAAATCTGGCTAATTCTACATTTCATAATAGCTTGAAGTTAGAGATATTCAAATTATATCAGTCTAATTTAAGAATAGTACTAAAATATGGCTGATATATGAAAAATCAATAGTTATTCACATCAAATTCTATACTATTCACATCTGTTTAAGCTAGAAATTCATTATATTGTATAAGTTTATGTCAATCTTAATATCCACAATTATGAAGCAATATGAATCATATTTAAATGCAAGGACTCCGTTCCTTATTTTACTCTTTAGCTTTTTGTTTGTTGCTATGGAAAGTTTTGCTTTTCAACCATCAGATATCAAGTATGTGGAGTATAAAGGAGAGGTTGTCAATGCTCGCAATGGCAGGCCGATTTCTTCAGCCTACCTGTCCCTGAACAATAGTAATATATCTACTATTACCAATTCCGATGGTGAATTCTCTTTGAAAGTTCCTGAAGATCTTACAGAGGCAACAGTTACCATTTCGGTTTTAGGTTTTCAAAGTAAAACCCTTCCATTAACTTATTTCAAAAGTGCAAATACCAGAATTGAACTGGAAGAAACTGTAGAAGAGTTATCTGAAGTTAGTTTATATAAAGCTACCAATCCACGCTTACTCGTTAGGGAGATGCTCTCCAAAAAGGATGATAACTACTTAACAGACCAAAGCCTTATGACTTCTTTTTACAGAGAAACCATTAAAAAAGGATGGAGCAACGTAAGTCTTTCTGAAGCCGTAGTGAAAATCTTCAAAAGTCCCTACAATTCAGCGAAAAGAGACCTGGTTTCAATTTACAAAGCTCGTAAGAGCACAGATTATGATAAATTGGATACAGTAGCCCTTAAACTTCGCGGAGGACCATTTAATACTTTATATCTGGATATGATGAAGTATACAGAATATGTGTTAAGGCCAGAGATGATAGATAGTTATGAATATACATTTGATGATCCTACGAAGATCAACGATCGTTATACATATGTAGTTAATTTCAAAGAGATCGATGAATCTGATCCGTGGTATTTTGGAAAACTGTTTATTGACGCTGAGACCTCTACTCTTGTAAAAGCCGATTATAGCCTTAATGTAGATGACAGGGATGCCGCCGCCGCCATGTTCGTAAAAAAGAAACCGAATGGTTCCAAGGTGTATCCAACCGAATTAACCTACCAGGTAGATTACGCTCAGGATGATGGTAAGTGGCATTATGCCTATGGTAAAGCACAGCTTGAATATGTGGTTAACTGGAAGAGAAAGATCTTTAATTCAAAATATAAGATCAATAGCGAAATGGTTGTAACAGACTGGGAGGAATATGTTAGCAACGACTGGAAAAAGTCTGTAGACCTTATTAACCCAAATATTGTAATGGTAGATGATGTTTCAGGTTTTTCTGATTCAGAATTCTGGGGAAGTAATAATATTATAGAACCCGAAAAATCTATTCAAAATGCAATTGATAAGATCAAACGAAACATAGATGACCAATAGAAAAAAGAAAACCCTCACTTTCAAGTGAGGGTTTTTTTCTTTGAATTAGCCAAAATTCAATTTATCCAACAACCAGAGTTTTCGTGAAATTGTTGGTTTTCGTTTTAATTTCAACAGTATAATTACCTGGTGGCACTTCTGAAAAATCCAGCTTACGTCTAACAACAAGGTCTTTACAATTCAGTTTTCCAACAGGCACGCCAAATTTATCAAAAATTTTAATTTCTACCTTGTTTTCCTCAGGATTTGCCAGATATAATGATACCTGACCTCCTTTTACACGATATAAAGGCTTGAAAACCAATTCATAAGAGTTGTTATCTACAACTAAATTTTCCTCATTTTTTCTGATCTTAGAGTACGATATATGATATTCTCTGTCTAAAATAACGGTATATTCCCCGTTTGCCAGCGCTTTGAAATCAAATATTCTTGTAAAATCATTTTTTTCTATGAACTGATCCTTATACAAGATCTCACCATTTTCATTCAATAAACTTAACATCGCTCCTTCTTCAATCTTCTGAAGATTCACGACCAGGCTATGCTTATCATTAACCTTTAGGTTCATTCCATCTGTTGCCAGTACATTTATGCTTACCAGTAGCAACGGTATTACCAATAAATTTTTCAGTGTCTTTTTCATAATCTTAAGTTTTAAGTTAGAACTGTGATTAAAAGTTTACCCAAACTTAGTTTATAAGAAGAGTGATTAATAGAAGAGGATGAACACATTTGTGTCCTTATTTAACTCTAAATAATTGAATGAAAACGTTTTCGGTTAATTGAACACATATTATTGGTAATTTTGTAATACACCTCTAACAGATCTAATATTATTTTTATTGAAAACGTGTTAGCCATGGGACTTGGAAATAAACCTACACTGGAGAAAATAGAACCCGAATTTGGAAGTTCATTTTCACTTAAAACCTATTATCGAAATCCTGATAATCGAAAACCTACATTCTGGCATTACCACCCGGAGATAGAACTGGTGTATGTAAATGGCGGTTGCGGAAAAAGACAAATAGGTAGTCATATTTCCTATTACACCGACGGAGACCTTATCCTTATTGGTTCTCTTCTACCCCATTGTTCCTTTACCGATAGCCTTACCGGGCACGAATGCGAGTCTGTACTCCAGTTTAAACAGGACCTCTTTGGACCAAATTTCTTCGAAGCTCCCGAAATGAAAGGCATTAGGAATTTATTGGAAAGAGCTAAAAAAGGAATCGTTTTCCATGGTAATACCAAAAGGAGAATTGGAGCTTTAGTTGAAGCATTAAAAGAAAAGGAACCATTTTCCCGATTATTAAGCTTGCTGGAGATTTTAAAGGAATTGGAGAAGGCCGATAATTATACCATATTGAATGCCGGTGGTTTTGTCCTGGAAGCATCTTTTCAGGATAATGATCGCATCAATATCATTTTCAATTTTGTCAAGGGAGAATTCACCAGGTCTATTAGTCTGGATGAGATCAGTAAAAAGGTTAGCATGACCAATCCGGCCTTTTGCAGGTATTTCAAGAAGATCACGGGTAAAACTTTTACTCATTTCGTAAATGAGTACAGGCTGGCTCATGCAGCGAAACTTCTTCATGAAAAACAGATAAGCATTACCGATGTTTGTTTTGAAAGTGGTTTTAATAACTTCAGCCATTTTAATAAACAGTTTAAAGCTTTTACTGGGAAAACACCTTCTGAATATAGAAATGAACTGAAATTCAGTGTTTCTTGAGAATAAAAAATCCCGCTATTGCTAGCAGGATTTACTTTTGTTATAATTTTTTGTACTTACTCTTCGTGCATAAAGCGCTGCTTTGCCAGTAATTCTTCATCGCTTTCCACATGCTCATCATCTGGAACACAGCAGTCCACAGGACATACTGCGGCACATTGAGGCTCTTCGTGAAAGCCTTTACATTCGGTACATTTATCTGGAACTATATAATATATCTCGTCGCTAATAGGTTCCTGTGCTTCATTTGCATCGGCCTCTTTGCCGTCTGGCAGTACTACCTCGCCTTCGAGATCGGTTCCGTCGGCATACCTCCAGTCATCAGCACCTTCATAAATTGCGGTATTAGGGCATTCCGGTTCGCAGGCCCCGCAGTTTATGCATTCATCGGTTATTACAATTGCCATAGCTGTTCTTTTATTTGTAAATTTAAAAACTGAACGAAAAAAGACCGGTAGCTTTTAGGAAATTTTATGGTTTTAAGCTCCGGAAACTTTAATTTCGCTGCACAAATTTAACATAGGGCATATTCATAACCAAATAAGACGATGACAATCGACGACCATAAATCACATCTTATCACATTAGGAAAATTCCTCGGTCAGTTCAAGGTCTCGGAATCAACTCCAACCGAAGGAATACCGGGAAACGATAAATATTTTAATGAATTTAATGATAAGATAGATTCGGCCATCCATTATAACGGCTGGTTTAACCGGGAAAATATCATTTTTTCCCTGCAGCAATGGAGTGAAGCTCTTACTCCGCGAAACCTGAAATTATGGTTGGGGAAATATGATTTATCCAATAGCGGAGATAAAACGGTTGGCATTGTCATGGCTGGAAATATTCCCCTGGTCGGATTTCATGATTTTCTTTCGGTACTTGTATCAGGTCATAATGTCCTGGCTAAATTGTCCACGAATGATAAGCAATTATTGCCGGTTATCGCGTCTTATTTAATGCACCTGGATAGCAGATATGAAAACAGGATAAAATTTACCGAGGACAAGCTGAAAGGCTTTGATGCAGTAATTGCCACCGGAAGTAATAATACCGCCAGGTATTTTGAGTATTACTTTAAGGATAAGCCCAGCATCATTAGAAAAAACAGGAATTCTGTAGCGGTAATTACGGGAAATGAGACCAAGGAAGAATTGGAAAAGTTAAGCGAGGATATCTTCAGATATTACGGATTAGGCTGTAGAAATGTTTCTAAATTATTTGTCCCTGAAGATTACGACTTCGATAACTTCTTTAAGGCTATGTATGAATGGAATCCTATAATTAACCAGGATAAATACGCTAATAACTATGATTATAATAAAGCGGTTTACCTAATGAGTGAATTCAAATTGCTGGACAATGGATTTTTAATGCTTAAAGAAGATAAAAGTTTTGGTTCACCAATCGCTTCCTTATTCTATGAAAAGTATAATGATGAACAGGAACTAACAACCCATCTGAAAGTCAACTCAGAAAAAATACAGTGTGTCGTAAAACAGGATCCTGAAAGTAATGAAGTCAAGTTTGGGCAAACACAAAAACCACAGCTTTGGGATTATGCAGATAATGTTGATACCATTGAGTTCCTATCTAAACTTTAATCTTATAATTTTCCTAACAGCAAAACCATCCAAATTTTGGCATCTTTGCCATAACCAACTTTAATTCTTATGAAAAAACATAATTTTAGTGCAGGGCCTTGTATACTTCCACAGGAAGTGTTTCAGGAAGCTTCTCAGGCTATATTGGATTTTAATAATTCAGGACTATCCATTTTAGAGATCTCACACAGAAGTGCAGATTTCGTCTCGGTCATGGATGAAGCTCAGTCACTGGCTCTTGAATTATTAGGTTTAAAAGATAAGGGTTATAAAGCCCTTTTTCTTCAGGGTGGTGCCAGCATGCAATTTTTAATGGTTGCTTACAATCTTCTCGAAAAAAAGGCGGCTTATTTAAATACAGGTACCTGGTCGTCAAAGGCTATAAAAGAAGCTAAATTATTCGGAGAGGTAGATGAAGTTGCTTCTTCAAAGGATAAAAATTTCAACTATATCCCTAAGTCTTTTTCCATTCCTGAAGATGCCGACTATTTTCACTGTACCAGCAATAATACCATATTTGGAACCCAGATGAAGGAATTCCCTTCAACTTCCAAACCTTTGGTTTGTGATATGAGCAGTGATATTTTTTCAAGAGAAATGGATTTCTCAAAATTTGACCTGATCTACGCCGGTGCTCAAAAGAATATGGGACCTGCAGGTACTACCTTGGTGATTGTAAAAGAAGATATCCTGGGAACGGATTACAGAGACCTTACATATCTGATGAGATATGCCACTCACATCGGAAAAGATAGCATGTTCAACACTCCTGCTGTTTACGCCGTATATGTT
>CBDTXN010000171.1:0-6567 GCA_965364455.1 uncultured Flavobacteriaceae bacterium | reverse complement strand
GTCTGTACCCGGTAAAAATCCCGGTACATCTACTAATACTAGTAACGGTATATTAAAGCAATCACAGAATCTCGTGAACCTTGCCGCTTTTTTGGAAGAATCAACATCCAGTACTCCCGCAAGACTCATTGGCTGGTTCGCGATCACCCCAACGCTACGACCTCCGATCCTGGAAAAACCAACGATAATATTATCAGCGTAATCTTTATGTACCTCAAAAAAGGAATCATCATCAATAATCCCGGTTATCACCTCATGCATATCATAAGGCTTATTGGAACTGTCTGGAACTATATTTTCCAGTACTTCACGATGCTCATCTTCCAGTTTATATTCCAGCTTTTCAGGCGCCGTCTGATTATTTTGAGGCATGTAGCTAATGAGTTGTTTGATATTTTCCAGACAGATAATATCATTGGCCGCAGTAAAATGTGTAACTCCAGATTTCGTAGAATGTGTACTTGCACCACCCAGTTCTTCTGATGTTACATTCTCATTGGTAACTGTTTTTACCACATTTGGCCCGGTAACAAACATATAGGAAGTGTCTTCTACCATCAGGGTAAAGTCTGTCATCGCTGGAGAATAAACCGCTCCACCGGCACAAGGTCCCATAATAGCGGAAATCTGAGGAATTACCCCTGAAGCTTTAACATTACGATGGAAAATATCAGCATAACCACCAAGAGATCTTACTCCCTCCTGGATTCGGGCACCACCAGAATCATTCAAACCTATCATAGGAGCTCCAACCTTTACAGCCATATCCATGACCTTGCAGATCTTTTCGGCATGTGTTTCTGAAAGGGAACCACCAAAAACGGTGAAATCCTGGGCGAAAACATATACCAGACGACCGTTGATCGTACCGTAGCCTGTAATTACACCATCACCGTAGTATTTCTGCTTTTCCATACCAAAATCGGTGGTACGGTGGGTCACTAAAATTCCTATTTCTTCAAAAGAATTCTCATCTAAAAGATATTCTACCCTTTCTCGGGCAGTTAATTTTTTCTTTTCGTGCTGTTTGGCAATTCTCTTTTCGCCTCCACCTTTATGGGCTTGAGCGATCTTTTCTTTTAATTTATCGAGGTTCTGACTCATCTCTAAATTCTGAATTTTAGTTGTATGGTAATCTTAGCTGTTCCTTATCCTTCAAATATTGCTTCAAGGCCATAAGGGCAGCGAGTTTTGCTTCTTCCTGTGTTTCTTCTTTTAGTGCTTCTGGAGAGTAATATTTCTTCACAAAATGAGTGTCGAAATCTCCGCTCCTGAAAGCATCGTGCTGAAAAACAAATTTTCCAAAAGGCAAGGTCGTACTCACCCCTTCTACAATGTAATGATCTATAGCTTTTATCATCATCTGGATTGACTCTTCCCGAGTTTTCCCATAAGTGATCAATTTCGCAAGCATTGGATCGTAATAGATAGGAACTTCCATCCCTTCTTCAAACCCGTTATCCAATCTTATACCTTCTCCAATGGGAACCTGATATTTTTCCAGGGTTCCTGTACTCGGCATGAAATCTTCCAGCGGGTCTTCGGCGTAAACACGAAGTTCCATTGCATGTCCTGTGATCTTTAAGTCATCCTGGGAGAAATGAAGTTTTTCCCCTCTTGCCACCAATATCTGTTGTTCTACAAGGTCTACTCCGGTAATATATTCTGTCACGGGGTGTTCTACCTGTAGCCTGGTATTCATCTCCAGGAAATAAAAGTTTCTATTCTCATCGAAAAGGAATTCCACTGTTCCAGCTCCTACATAATCACAAGCCCTGGCAACTTTTACCGCAGCCTCGCCCATTTCTTTTCTCAATGCATCATCCAGAACAACTGAAGGCGCTTCTTCAACAACCTTCTGGTGTCTACGCTGTATACTGCATTCCCTTTCAAAAAGGTGTAGATAATTTCCGTGAGTATCTGCAAGCACCTGGATCTCGATATGCCTTGGAGAAGAAACATATTTTTCAATAAATACAGATCCATCCCCAAATGCAGATTCAGCTTCAGAAATAGCACGCTTCATCTGGTCTTCAAGATCCTTTTCCCTTTCAACAATACGCATTCCCTTTCCACCACCACCGGCAGAAGCTTTTATTAAGATGGGGAACCCGATATCCTTAGCAATTTTTTTGGCTTTCTCAGTATCGGTGATCGCTTCATCAATACCGGGAACCATAGGAATATCATATTTCTTTACTGCATCTTTAGCAGCAAGTTTGCTTCCCATGATTTTAATTGCTTTAGATCCTGGTCCTATCCAGGTGATACCATTTTTCTCTACAGATTCTGCAAAAGATGCATTCTCACTAAGAAAACCATATCCGGGATGAATCCCATCCACATTTAATTCTTTTGCTATTTCTATGATCTTATCGCCTTTAAGGTAGGATTCACTGGAGGGAGCGGGTCCTATGCATACCGCTTCATCGGCAAACTTAACGTGAGGAGCATTTCTATCTGCAGTAGAATATACCGCTACCGTATCTATCCCCATACGTTTTATGGTCTTCATTACTCTTAATGCGATCTCTCCCCTATTGGCTACTAGTATTTTTTTCATATTTCGACTTTAAAAAGACTTTCGATTAATCTTTAGCAAACTTCAATTTCTCCAATTCTAATTAATCCTGAATTATTCCATTTCAATAAGTAACTCGTTCTTTTCTACGGTATCACTTTTTGCTACAGTAACAGATTTAACCACCCCGTCCCGTGGAGCGGTAAGTGTATTTTCCATTTTCATAGCTTCAAGTACAAGGAGATAATCGCCTTCCTTGACCTCATCGCCTTCCTTAACGTTCACTTCCAGAATAAGTCCAGGCATTGGAGCCTTAATATCATTCACCTGCTGGGAACTTCCCAGGGAAAGCCCCATCTCATCTATCAACTGATCTAATTCATTATTGATCTTTACCGAATAGATATTGGAATTGATCTTTATCTCATAGTTCCTGTTAAGGAAATCAGGCTTGAATATCTCTGCCTTGAAAGATCGGTTATCTTTTAAAAGATGATAATTTCTATCTGAAGTTTTTTGGGTATCCAGGTTTTTAATCTCTTCTTCTGAAAATTGAAATTCCAGAGAATCATTCACCTTTACCTTGTAAATCTTATCCATAAAACAGTTTATGTATTAATTTTTTGACCATGGAGCGTAAATATAGAAAAATTAAGGTGTTTGAAGTGTTGCAAAAATCTCAAAATATTGGCTCTGAACCTGAATTTGTTATAAAATGACAATCAAAATGAGCTGAAAAATAAAAATATTCGTGGTTAAGATTCATTTTTAGGAGTAATCATTGAACATAAAAAAACCCGGAATTGCTTCCGGGTTAATTATTTATAGTTGTCGACTTGATTATTTAAAATCCTTAATATCATCACTAAGGTCATAAACCTTGGTGTTCTCAAATTTATTGTCAAGAATACTAGTTCCTGCAGAAGACCTGTATCCTCCGGCGCAATGTACAACTACAGGTTTATGAGAAGGTATTTCGGTTGCGTTCTCCCTTAGTTCATTTAAAGGAACTGAAATGGCATCTTCAAAGATCTTACCTTCTTCCACTTCACTTTTATTTCGGATATCTACGATGGTATAATTATTCTTATTCTTTTTAAAATCTTCTACATCAAGAATTTCCGACTTCTCTCCTACTTTATTGTCTAAAGTAATAACGGCTTTCACCTGCTTTTCATAACCTATCTTGGCTGTTCTTTCCAGGATCTCTTCAAGGTCTTGCACGCTGTTTAAAACAAGATAGAACTCTTCTTCAGGCTTTACAATTGCCCCAAGCCAGGTCTCATATTTGTCATTTTCAGAACGAGCCATGATGTTGATACTATTCGGAAGGTGTCCTTTTTTGAAAACATCTCCGTCCCGGGTATCTACTACCAAAATTCCTTCTTTAACCTTATCCACATTTAGCCTTAACTTATTTGCCCATTTTGTACGTTGAACATTTTCAGGTCCGGTCTTATTGATATCAACATTAAAGCCGAAATAATGAGGTATAAAAGGCTGATCTTTCAGTATTTCTTCCACAAACTCTTCCTCTGTCTGGTCTTTAAACGCCCAGTTGCCCTGGCGCTCATTTCCCAGGGTACTGGAAGAAGCATCACTCATATTCTTACCACATAATGAACCTGCACCATGCGCCGGATATACCAAAGCATCATCTGGCAGATCATTGTACTTATTTTGTATGGTATGATACATCTGCTTGGCAAGATCTACTCTTTTCGCCTTCATATTCCCGGCTTTTTCACGAAGATCTGGTCGTCCCACATTGCCAATGAAAAGTGTATCACCGGTAAACATTGCTGTTTCATCCCCTTCTTTAGCGACCACGGTAATACTGTCTGGTGAATGTCCCGGCGTATTTATCGCGCTGAATTCAGTTTTACCTATTTTTAAGGAATCACCATCGTCAAAAGTTTTATGAGGATAATCTGCCCCCAACAATTCACTAACGTAAATAGTAGCTCCCGTTTCTTCATGAATTTGCATATGACTGCTTACAAAATCTGCATGTGGATGAGTTTCAAACACCGCCACGATCTTTGCATTTTGCTCTTCAGCATACCTGTAATATTCCATCGGATTTCTTGAGGGGTCTACCAAAGCCATTTCTCCATTGCTAACAATAGCATAAGAGTAATGTGCCAAAGGATCATCTTTAAATTGTTTTATAGTCATGTTCTAAGATTTTTTTGTTCTTAATTTATTCTTTTTCTGAAATGGAAATAAGGTTTGATTTCCAAAGTCTTCAGGGAAATTCTCATCTCCGCTGAAACCGAGTTCAATTTTTTTACCACTCTTCGGAATATAGGCGGTTCCGAATAAATAATCCCAGATACTCAGGCTAAGCCCGAAATTCATTCCGTAAGGCCTGTCATTTGGAAGGTCTTTAGAATGATGCCATATATGCATCTTAGGGTTATTGAAAATATACCCTAAAGGCCCATAGTTCCAGCCCAGGTTAGCATGATTCAAATGCCCTATAAAAACGGCGAACATATGAACCACGAAGAATTCCTTTATTCCAAAGCCTATCATGGCCAGCGGCACATACTGCACAGTTTTATAAATGATAGTTTCCATAAAATGAAACCTGAACTGAGCCGCAAAACCCATTTCCTTTACACTGTGGTGTATCTTATGGAATTCCCAAAGCCATGGCCTTCTATGCAATTGCCTGTGAACATTCCATTGGATAAAATCTGCAATTACAAACATAATAAGTAACTGGCTCCAAGCCGGTAAATTGCCTAATTCTATGGCTACAATATTCTCGATCCCGAAAAGCCCAAGAAAATCATTAAATAATTCCACTCCCACATTACTTAAAGCATTATAGCCGATCAATGAGAAAAGGAAAAAATTGAACAGGATATAGAAACTATCCAGCCAGAAGCCTTTGCGAATTACTTTCTGATCTTTCCTCCACGGAATTACGATCTCCAGGATCCAGACTAAAAGTGACAAACCTATAAGCCAGTAAAAATAACTCGTCCATGTAGGATGTGTTATTTCATTTACCAGGTAATTGAAATAACCGGTAAATGAATTACTGATTATGTCTATGTACTTTTCCAAATTTTTCAAAATTGAGATACAAAAATATAAATATAGCAGCGTTAAGGCAGTAACTTTTGTTACAGATGTCAAGAGAGCTCTTAACATCTATTATGCTTTTTTGTTAGAGTGAGTTAAATGGGTCATGATCGCGATAGTTTCTTTTTAAATTTATGCTGAAAAAAAAGGAATTATGGGAAAAGAAGTTTTAAAACAGAAACTGGGACTTGGTGGTGTAGCCATTGGGAACGGTTTTAAAGTATTGAGCGATAAAGAATCTGAAGAAACCCTTGAAGCAGCCTGGAATGCAGGAATAAGATATTATGACACCTCTCCCTGGTACGGACTTGGGTTAAGTGAAAGAAGGTTTGGACATTTTTTACATAACCAGAAACGTGATGATTACATACTTTCTACCAAAGTGGGACGCGTTCTATCTGCAACAGATAAGATCCCTGAAACGATCTGGAATGAACCTTCCCCTTTCGATTACAGGTATGATTATTCTGCGGAAGCTGTAAGAAGATCTATTGAAGATAGTTTACAGAGACTGGGAATAGAAAGAATAGATTATGTGTTTATTCATGATCTTTCTCCAGATCATAATGATGAATATAAAGAAGGTACTACCTGGCTGGATCATTTTGAAGTAGCGAGAAAAGGAGCGATGCCAGAACTTACCAAAATGAGGAAAGAAGGTCTTATAAAAGGCTGGGGACTAGGAGTGAATACTATTGAACCGATAGTTAAGACTTTGGAAGATACTAATGCCGATCCTGATATATTTTTATCAGCAATTCAGTATTCCATGGTAGATCATAAAAAATCCTTGGACGAACTTTTTCCTGTAATTGAAAAACATAAGGTTGGGCTTATTGTAGCTGCTCCTTTTAATGCCGGGCTACTTTCAGGACATGAACGTTATAATTATGGCGGTGATATGCCGGAAGAAAAGGTGAAAAAATTAAAAGGGATCAGGGAGATCGCTA
>CBDTXN010000170.1:0-6599 GCA_965364455.1 uncultured Flavobacteriaceae bacterium | reverse complement strand
ATTTTGATCAAGTAGGAGAAGATTAATTTATGCAGCAGATTTTCAACTTTCTTATACGGAATAAGAATACTATTTTATTCTTTATCCTCTTCGTTGTATCTGTTTTCCTTACCATTCAAAACCATGCTTTTCATAAAAGCAGATTCTTAAGTTCAGCAAATTATGTAACCGGGGGAGTGTATTCATGGTCTAATAATGTGAGTACCTATCTTAGCCTGGATGAATATAACGAAAGACTCTTAGAAGAGAACCGCCAGCTACGCAATATCATTTCTAATATTCGTGACAGCATTCCGGCAGAAAAACAATTGGACAGTACTTCTTTTGAAGGAGATTACCTGTTTAGAACTGCCAGGGTGATCAATAATAATTTCTCAAAAGTAGACAACTATCTTACCCTTAACCGTGGAGCAGAATCTGGTATTCAGCAGGAATTTGGCGTAATCACGAGCCAGGGAATCGTTGGAATCGTAGACCGCGTTAACGGAAATTATTCCAGAGTGATCTCAATACTAAACAGCAGGTCCAGAATCAACGCCCAACTTAACAATACAAATCATTTTGGTAGTCTCGTTTGGGATGGCAAGGATCCAAACATTGTTCAGTTAATCGATGTCCCAAGACAGGCTCCTTTACAAAAAGGGGATACCATCATTACCGGTGGACGTTCACTCATTTTCCCAAAAGGATTACCTGTGGGTAGCATCCAGGATTTTACCTTAGACCAGACCCAAATTTGTTGCACGATCGACATCAAATTGTTTAATGACATGACCAATATTGGTTACGTGTATATCATCGAAAATGTGAATAAAGAGGAAATAGAAAACTTACAGGAAACAAATGAACAGTAAGCTCTTTACAAATATTGCCCGGTTTATTATCCTGATATTTCTTCAGGTATTGATTCTTAACAATATCAACTTTGCGGGCTATATTAATCCATACCTGTACGTACTATTCATATTATTATATCCTTTTACCGGAAATCAAAGTCTTTTCTTATTTATATCGTTCCTCTTAGGTCTTAGTATCGATATTTTTGAAGATAGCGGCGGGATAAATGCTGCTGCCTGTTTAGTTGCTGCTTTTGTAAGACCTAATTTATTGAGATTCTCTTTTGGAATAAGCTATGATCACCAGAATATCCGGTTATCTGCAACTCCGTTTGGAGCAAAATTGAGCTATGTTTTCCTAATGGTTTTAGTACATCATTTTGTATTGTTTTCCTTGGAAATGTTCAGTTTTAATCATATACTTCTTATCCTGAAAAAGACATTATTTTCCAGTATATTCACTGCAATCCTAATACTTCTAAGCCTTACATTATTTAGTAAAAAGTATCGATGAGAAAGATTTTACTATACATAACGATCTTAACTACCGGGCTTATCTTTATCGGAAGACTATTCTATCTGCAGGTCGTTGACACATCTTTGGCGATAAGATCTCAGGACAACGCAATTAAGGTGGTCTATGATTATCCTCAACGTGGTTACATCTATGATCGTAATGGCAAATTAATGGTATCCAACCAGCCCTCTTATGATGTCATGGTAATTCCTCGAAATCTTAAACCTTTCGATACTACAGAGTTCTGTAATATACTTAATCTAACCAGAGAAGATCTGGAGAAGAAATTAGATAAGGCAAGGATCTATTCTCCAATGTTGCCTTCTGTCGTGATACCTCAGCTAACAAAAAGTGAGTACGCTATCCTTCAGGAGAAAATGAGGAAATATGAAGGTTTCTATATTCAGAAAAGATCACTCAGGGATTACCAGGTAGACCATAGCGCCAATGTTCTTGGATATATCGCAGAGGTAAATCAAAAAATAATCAATGAGAATCCTTATTATATTTCAGGTGACCTAATTGGTCGCGCAGGTGTAGAAAGCTACTATGAGGAGTTACTGCGTGGAGTAAAAGGTGTAAAGCATATTCAGAAAGACAGGTTCAACCGGGATATTGGTCCATATAAAGAGGGAATATATGACACGCTCCCTGAAAAAGGAAAAGATATTTCATTAACGGTGGATGCTGCATTACAGGATTACGGCACCAAACTGATGAAAAATAAAAGAGGTGGAATTGTTGCCATTGAACCAGGAAGCGGAGAGATATTAGCATTAATAACCGCTCCAACTTATGATCCTGCAAAACTGGTAGGCAGAAAACGTTCTCCGAATTTCACCGAATTATATTACGATACTATCGCAAGACCACTTTACGATAGAGGACTGCTGGCTGAGTATCCCCCGGGCTCCCCATTTAAAACATTAAATGCTTTAATTGGACTTCAGGAAGGTGTTGTAGATCCTAACGATAAGTTTTCCTGTAATCATGGGTATGCATATGGAAGCAGGGGCAGAAAATTAGGATGTCACGCACATAGAAGCCCGTTAGATATGGTACCGGGAATTGCACAATCCTGTAACGCTTATTTCGCGAATGTATATCGTAGGGTAATCGAAAAATACCCAACCTCACAGGAAGGTATGGATGTATGGAATGCACACTTAAAAAGTTTCGGGCTGGGAGATTATCTAGGTTCAGACCTAAGTACAGGAAGACCTGGGAAAATTCCCGATTCAGATTATTATAATCGCATTTATGATTACCCAACTTATAACTGGTACGCGACGGCAACAATTTCTAATGCTATTGGCCAGGGAGAGGTATTAATGACTCCAATTCAATTGGCTAATATGGCCGCCACAATAGGGAATAAAGGCTGGTATTATACTCCCCATATTTTAAAGGAAATAGATGGAGACCCAATTAAGGAGGACAAATACACCAAAAAGAACCATACCACTATAGATCCTAAACATTTCGAACCCGTTGTAGAGGGAATGCATGAAGTATATAAAAGTGGTACGGCAGCAACTTTAAGAATTCCAGGTGTCGAGATAGCTGGAAAAACCGGGACTGCAGAAAACTTTGCTAAAATAGATGGTAAGAGAGTTCAGTTAACAGATCATTCAATATTTGTAGCTTTTGCGCCGGTTGATAATCCTAAAATAGCCATCGCAGTTTTTGTGGAAAATGGATATTGGGGAAGCAGATATGCGGGTAGAATGGCCAGTTTGATGATAGAGAAATATATGAAGGGAACTATCACCCGTACCGATATGGAAGACTGGATTCTTAGCCATAGCCTTGAAGATGAATACGCGAAACCAATTAGCGGAGAACCTTTTATAATTAATCAGTAAATGACCAAGAACAGCGCGGGATTTGACTGGATCAGTATTCTTATTTATTTAGCACTTATACTTTTTGGTTGGGCTAACATATATTCGGCCTCGTTAGGTTCTAATGCCGGTTCTTTTTTCGACCTAAGTCAGCCATATGGCAAGCAGGCTCTTTTCATTGGATTAAGCATTTTTCTAATCGTAATTGTCTTATCCCTTGAGGCCAAATTTTATCAGCGATTCTCAAGTGTCATTTATATAATTTCCCTGTTATCTTTAGCAGGACTCTTTGTTTTTGGGAAAACGATTTCCGGAGCTACTTCCTGGTATTCCTTTGGGAGTTTCGGAGTTCAACCTTCTGAATTCGCAAAATTCGCGACTGCCCTTGCGCTGGCTAAGTATTTAAGTGACATTCATACCAATATCAAGAAATTAAGCAACCAGATCAAGGCCTTTATCATTATAGCCCTGCCTGCTCTGCTTATTATTCCTCAACCCGATCCTGGTAGCGCCCTGGTATATGCTGCTTTCTTTTTCCCTTTATACAGAGAAGGCTTGTCCGGGTTCTATTTGTTTACGGGATTATCATGTGTGTTAGTTTTTATACTAACCTTGCTCGTAGGACCTATTTGGGTAAGTTTAGGAGTATTATTAATAGGCCTGTTTTTATTCTTTAGAAAAAGGAAAAAGCGACCTGGCCGGGTGCTAATAACCTTGTTTGGGATAATCGCCATAGGGCTGAGCTTTTCAGTAAACTATATTTTTGAAAATGTCTTTGAACAAAGACACAGGGACAGGTTCAATATTGTATTGGGTAAGGAAGTGGACTCAAAAGGTATTGGATATAATACAAACCAGAGTGAGATTGCCATTGGCAGTGGAGGCTGGACTGGGAAAGGCTGGACTCAGGGAACTCAAACAAAAGGACAATTTGTTCCGGAACAACATACAGATTATATATTCAGTACTGTTGGTGAGGAATGGGGATTCATTGGAAGTGCCATGGTTATCCTTCTATTCGTATTGCTCCTACTTCGGCTAATACGCCTTGCCGAAAGACAACGAAATCAATTTTACAGGGTATACGGATATTCAGTTATTGGGATACTCTTCATCCATTTCCTGGTTAATATAGGTATGGTGATAGGCATTTTCCCTACAGTAGGGATTCCCCTCCCCTTCTTTAGTTACGGAGGCTCAGGACTCTGGGGCTTCACTATCTTACTCTTTATTTTTATCAAGCTGGATTCTGATAGGCTATCCTTCTAAGAGCATTTGTCTGCCATTAGTAGTATAGCTGCAACGATAAGAATGAGTACAGGATAGATATATTTTCTTTTCATATTTAAAAGCATAAAAAAACCCGGAAAGCTAATTTCCGGGTTTTAATTCATAAAGGCTTATTAGTTTTTAACCTTCTTATTTCCATCAACATCAGCCACTTTATTCCTGGTGATATTGTTCATTTTCATATCTGATAATACATTGATAGCTTCTTCGATATAAACATCCTTACTCAGGTTCGCATGCCATCTTTGTCTCTTCTCCTTCAGAATTGTATCTGTAGCGAATTGCTCTTCTTCATATGGCAAGGAAGTATAAGTAAGGTCAGTCTCGTAGTCTTTTATAGCTTCAAACTGCTTTGCCATTTCCTTATCCTTCTGAGCCTGCTCTGCATACTCTTCAAAGTTTAATGGATAACTGCTATCATCACTCTGGGTTTTAACCCACTTTGCGTTCTCCTCAATTAATTTTAACTGGGAATTCGTACTCATTCTTTGCTTGCTGGCTTCAATGGCTTCGTCGTAACCAACATATCCATTCCATATATCAAATTTCGCTGCATCGATCTTATCCCATGGTAACGGGTTCTCCTGATCTTTCTCCCCGATGTCTACAAAGCTATATCTGTCTGGCACCACCACATCACTTTTCACTCCTTCAAGCTGGGTAGATCCACCATTAACTCTATAGAACTTTTGAGTAGTGATCTTAAGAGCTCCCATATCGCCCATATCGTTATTTCTAAGCCATCTATTTAGGTCTATTACATTTTGAACAGTTCCTTTACCATAGGTTTGTTTACTACCTATAATGATCGCTCTTTTGTAATCCTGCATTGCAGCAGCAAGAATTTCTGAAGCAGACGCCGAAAGTTCGTTCACAAGGATAACTAGTGGTCCATCCCAAACTACCTGAGGATCTTCATCCTTAAGAACTTCTTTGCGCTGACCATTAGATTTCACCTGAACGATTGGACCTTCTTCAATAAACATCCCGGCTATATCCACAACTGTTTTAAGGGAACCACCTCCATTGTTTCTAAGATCCAGCACAAGCCCTTCCATGCCTTCTTTTTTCAAACGGATGATATCTTCTTTGATATCAGAAGCAGCATTCCGGTTATTATAATCTTCCATGTCGAAGTAGAATTTAGGAAGGTTAATTACCCCGAACCTACGTCCTTCTTTTTCAACCATAGAAGTTTTGGCATAAGTTTCTTCGATCTCAATTACATCACGGGTAAGGGTTATTTCCTCTATGTTACCCATTACTTTTTTACGAACAGTTAAGGTAACCTTGGTGTCTTTTGGCCCTTTTATCAAGTCTACAGCGTCATCAAGCCTCATCCCGACAATACTAACAGCATCCTTCTCATCTTCCTGCCTTACTTTCAAAATAACATCTCCTTCACCAATGGCGTCACTTCTCCACGCCGGCCCTCCGGAAATCACTTCAGTAATAGTTATATCGTCACTGTCTTTAACCAAACGAGCTCCAATTCCCTCAAGCTTACCAGACATGGCAATGTCGAATCTATCTTTATCCTGAGGTGCGAAGTAAAATGTATGAGGATCAAATTCCTCTACAATTGCATTGATATAAACTGAAAAGTAGTCTTCTCTTTCAAGATCATCTGTAAAGTCGTAATATCTGTCTATATTCGAAAGAGTAGTCTCTCTTGCATCCTTTTCTAATTCAGCATCAGATTTCATTTCATAAGATGCATCCTCTTCCTTTTTATTTTTCTCGTCCTGTTTAAGATCGTAGTAGGTAATTAGCGTATTGAACTTTAACTGCTCTTTCCATCTTTTTCTCATTTCCTCTTTCGAAGAAACATATTCCAGGCTGTCGTAATCTGTATTTATTTTTTCTTTTTCAGTAAAATCAAAAGGTTCTGACAGAATTTCCTTGTAAAGTGACCTGGCTTCCTCCATACGTTTACCTAAACGACCGTAGGTTAGATTAAAGAATTCAATATTCTTGCTTTTTATCTGATCATCAATTTCCTGTTTATAAGCATCAAATTCCTCGATATCTTCCGCAAAGAAAAAACGTTTTGAAGGATCAAGTCCTTCTAAGTAATCTTCATAAACATTGGCTGAAAAATCGTCATTGATA
>CBDTXN010000169.1:0-6599 GCA_965364455.1 uncultured Flavobacteriaceae bacterium | reverse complement strand
GCCCATATTCATTTTAACTCTGCTGTAGAAGGTGGCGACATCGCCATTAGTCTGCAGCCAGTTAATGGAGAAACTGGATTTAGCAGTACTGAAGTTTCTGCTTTAGATGATGGTACCGCCATTACTTATGAAGAGCTTACCGATTTTGATGGGTATGTTAATGTTCACGCTAGCGAAAGTGACCTAGGAACTCTTGTGGCACAAGGAAATATCGGTTCTAACCTTCTTACTGGTAGATCAAAAAGTTATGATCTGGCAACAAAGGATGTTGACGGAATTTCAGGGACTGTACTTTTCGAAGAAAGAATTAGTGGAGATGCACTTGCAACTATTATGCTTGATGGTACTCCTGATGGAGGTATGCATCCTGCTCATATTCATATGGGATCTGTTGCTGAAGCTCCTGGAGATATCGCATTTACCTTTAATCCTGTAAATGGAACTAGCGGTATGAGTATGACTAACGTTTCTGAACTGAACGATGGAACTACTTTTCAATATAGCGAGGTATTAAATTATGATGGATATGTAAATGTTCATCTAAGTGCAGACGACCTTGGAACTATTGTAGCTCAAGGTGATTTAGGTGGTAATGAACTTACCGGTGAATCAAAATCTTATGTTTTAGAGACAAGAGATGTAGACGGAATTTCCGGTACAGTATTATTTGAAGAAAGAAAGAGTGGAGATGCACTTGCTACCATTATGCTAGATGGAACTCCTGATGGGGGTATGCATCCTGCACATATTCATATGAATTCTGCTATAGAAGGTGGTGATATTGCCTTTACTTTTAACCCGGTAAATGGAACTACTGGTATGAGTATGACCAACGTTGCTGAATTAAATGACGGAACCAGCTTCGGTTATAGCAATGTTCTTAACTATGACGGATATGTAAATGTTCATCTAAGTGCTGATGATCTTGGAACTATTGTTGCTCAGGGCGATATAGGATCAAATGAACTTACTGGTGAATCGAAATCTTATGCCTTAGGATCTAAGGATGTAGACGGGATCTCTGGTACAGTAACTTTTGAAGAAAGAATGAGTGGAGATGCACTTGCAACTATTATGCTTGATGGAACCCCTGATGGTGGAATGCACCCGGCACATATTCACATGAATACAGCGATTGAAGGTGGTGATATTGCCTTTACTTTTAATCCTGTGAACGGAACCACTGGTATGAGCATGACTAATGTTGCTATGCTTGATGATGATACCGCATTTGGTTACCAGGACGTTCTTAACTATGACGGATACGTAAATGTTCACTTAAGTGCTGATGATCTTGCAACTCTTGTTGCTCAAGGTGATATTGGTCAGAATGAATTGACTGGTGAGTCTATGAGCTATGATCTTGACACTAAAGATGTGGATGGAATTTCCGGTTCTGTAATGTTTGAGGAAAGAGCAAACGGAGAAGCACTTGCAACCATTATGTTAGATGGAACTCCTGACGGAGGAATGCACCCAGCCCATATTCACATGGGATCTGTTGCAGATGCACCTGGAGATATCGCGTTTACCTTTAATCCGGTAAACGGAACTACAGGTATGAGCATGACCAATGTTGCTATGCTTGATGATGATTCAGCTTTCGGATATGAAGATGTTTTGGTTTATGATGGATATGTAAATGTTCACTTAAGCGCTGAAGATCTAGCGACTATAGTTGCTCAAGGAAATATTGGAAGTAACGTTGATACTGGAGATGCAGGTGACGATGATAGTAGTGATGAATAATTAGAAAATATTCCTATGTTAGAACCCGGCTACATGCCGGGTTTTTTTATTTTTACCCCTGAAATGAATGAGAAGCAGATTTTAGAACACCTACAGGAATTACTTACTCCAAGACGAAAATCTTTGTTTGAAAAAGTCCTGGCTGAACGTACCAACCATTTAACCGTAGTGGCACAGGATGTTTATCAGTTACATAATACCAGCGCGGTGGTAAGAAGTTGTGACGTTTTCGGGGTGCAGAATATACATGTGATCGAAGAAAAGATACCTAGAAGGATAGATAAGGAGATCGCGATGGGTGCTCAAAAATGGGTGGATATCAATCGTTATTCTTCCACCAGGGATTGTGTCAAAAAGTTGAAAGAAGATGGTTACAGGATTGTGGCGACCAGTCCTCACGATGATTCAGTTATGCTCGATGAATTTGATATTTCCACTCCTGCGGCACTTTTTTTCGGCACAGAAACAGATGGATTATCTGATGAGATATTACAGCAGGCAGATACAACCATAAAAATACCCATGGTAGGTTTTACCGAAAGTTTGAATATATCGGTTTCTGCAGCGATCATTTTGCAAAGTCTTACCTCGAAACTCAAAAGTTCAGAGGTGAAATGGCAGTTAAGTGAAGAAGAAAAGCAAAAAATGCAGTTAAGCTGGACAAAAAAGACCATAAAAAATTCAGAACAAATCATTGAGCGGTTTTTGAATCAGTAAATATTTGTAACTTTTCATCGCCCTTAAACCTATTTAATGACCCTATTTTTTTACCTGATCATAGCATTAATTACCTTTTTTGCTTTTCTGCATGCATGGGCAAAGAAGGAGTATGATGTTAGCCGGACTGTAGTAATTAAGAGATCCCGTGAAGAAGTTTTCAGTTTTGTAAGGCAGTTAAAAAAACAGCCTCTTTGGAATCCATGGTTCAAAAGGGACCAGGAAGCTTTATTAAAATATAAAGGTGAGGACGGGAAAGTAGGCGCAAGTTTTTACTGGAAGGGAAATAATAAAGTAGGGGAAGGGATACAGAGAATTGTAAAAACCAAGCAGGGAAAAGTTTTTGAAACGAAGGTCTTATTTGTAAAACCCGTAAAGGTTAATGCCCTAACTTATATAGGAGTCAAGGAAATTGATTCTGAAAAGACTAAAATGGTTTGGGGAACCAGAGGAAACCTGGCCTTTCCTTTGACTATAATTAGCATCTTTTATTCCCCTGAAAGAGCCCTGGGAGAAAAATTTGATGAAGGTTTAAAAGAATTAAAGAGTATTCTGGAAGAAGATTAACCTAGTTCTTTTGAAGAACTTTGTATTCCTCGTAACAGCTATTTATGGCATCCAGAATTTGAAGGTCATTGGCAGTCCTCATAAAATCTTCTGAATAATTACAGTTATTTAGGATCTCGTCAATTTCAGCCCGGTTAACCTGTAGCAGTGCCATCAATGTTTCCCTGTCAAATTTGTTACGCAAGAGATTCCGGATATTATCATCCTTTTTCATCTGGCGTAATTTCTTCATTTGTCTAGGCCTGGTTCCAAAGATATTATATACAAGATCGGCAGGATTAGACAATGATCTTATAGCTTTGGTAACAGCATTTGGAGAAGTATCACCACCTTCATATCCAGAATTAAGCCCAGAAATACTATATCGGTAATTATCATAAATAGGAATATTCTTAGCGTCGATCTCTAGGTATCCGGTTAGATTTATTGAATTAACCGTGACTTCTTCCAGGGCAAAACCTAGTTCGGTCATTTTCACTTTAACGTTCCCGTATTTTAACCAGTCGTTAGTAACTCTAACTCTTATAGATCTAAATCCAAGATAGGAGAAGTATAAAGTATCGTTTACCGTCGCTTGAAGCTCAAACTCTCCATTTTCACCTGTTGTTGCACCTTTAACCTGATTCAGGTTTACAATATGTACATTTTCGATAGGTTTATCGTTGGCAGCATTCATTACCGTACCAGAAACCATATCCTGTGCAGACAAATATCCTGATAGGAACAGGAAAAATATTAATAGGGTGTTTTTCATAGTATTTGGGGCTAAAAATATAAAATCCCTACAAAAAACAATGCCAAACTTATAGATTTAAGTTTGGCATTTGTTCAATTTATTAAGCTTTAGATCTTCTTCTTTTAATTGAAGTCTCTATATTTTTATTCCGGCTTCCTTTGCGGCCACCTTTTTTATCACTTTTATCTGATCTTCTTTTTCCTTTGAAGTTGTCATTCTTCTTATCGTTGAAGCTTTTGCCGTTTCTTCTTCCGCCGCCACCGCCGCGTTCTCTTCTTCGGCCTCCGCCTCTTTCAGATTTTTGATCTTTGGTGATCTCTACATTTACAAATCTTCCATTTTGCTGATAATCTGTAAAGGTACTAAGAATAAGATCTGCGTGCTTTTCATCAGTATTAAAGAAAGAAAAACTTGCTTTACAATCTACTTTGAAAATATCATCTCTGTCTAAGTTAAGTTCTCCTGTTAGGAAATCTTTCAGGCTTTTCCAGTCATAACCATCCTTAGAACCTACGTTTATGAAATATCTGGTATTTCCTTCAGATACTTCAGGTCTTCCTCCTGCAGATTCAGATGTAAGATCTGGTGCTTTTTCATAATAATTAAAGAAACGGGTAAATTCTACAGAGAAGAATTTTTTGATAAGTTCTTCTTTGGAGAAATCTTCCAGTGCTTCATTTATCGTTGGCAAATAAGGATCAATATCATGATTGATCTCTGTTTTTTTAATGTCATTTGCTAAATGGAACAGTTGGATCTTACAAATTTCTTTTCCGTCTGGAATTTCCTTCTGCTCAAATTTCTGCTGAATGATCTTTTCGATAGTTCTGATCTTACGAACTTCACTTTTAGAAATAATTACCATAGAAACACCATTCTTTCCAGCTCTACCGGTTCTACCACTACGGTGAGTATAAGTTTCTATTTCATCAGGTAATTGATAGTTTATAACGTGAGTAATATCATCTACATCAATACCACGGGCAGCAACATCTGTTGCAACAAGCATCTGGATCTGGCGGGTTCTGAAACTTTTCATAACCAGGTCACGCTGATTCTGACTTAGGTCACCGTGAAGAGCCGCAGCATTATATCCATCTTCAATTAATTTTTCAGCAACTTTCTGGGTATCCCTTTTGGTTCGGCAGAAAATAACTGAAAATATATCTGGGTTTGCGTCTGCAAGCCTTTTTAAGGCATCGTAGCGATTTCGATGATTAACCAGGTAATATTCATGAGAAACGTTCGAGGTACCGGTGTTTTTTGATCCAACGGTGATCTCAATAGGATCTGTCATGAATTTCTTGGCGATCTTAGCAACCTCTTTAGGCATGGTTGCAGAGAAAAGCCAGGTTTTCTTTTCCTTAGGAGTGTGAGAAAGGATACTTTTAATATCCTCATAGAATCCCATGTTAAGCATTTCATCGGCCTCATCCAATACACAGTATCCAATAGAGGAAATGTTAGCCAGTCTCCTTCTAATCATATCCTGCATTCTACCTGGAGTAGCTACGATTATTTGAGCTCCTCTTTCTATAGACCTGGCCTGGTCGGTTATACTGGCACCACCATAAACAGCAACTACATTCAAAGATTTCTTATACTTTGAATAGTTCTTTAACTCATTGGTGATCTGTAAACAAAGCTCTCTGGTAGGAGAAAGGATCAAGGCCTGTGTCTTCTTAGAATTGGCATCGATCTTTTGAATAAGTGGGAATCCAAAAGCAGCGGTTTTACCTGTTCCGGTTTGTGCAAGGGAAACAAGATCTGTTTCCTTTTCTAATAAAATTGGGATTGATTTTTCCTGTACTTCACTTGGGGTTTCAAAGCCCATGTCTTCTATGGCCTTGAGCAAATCTGCGTCAAGTCCAAGTTTTTGGAATGCGTTCATTCGTTTTATGTAAGTATTCGATTATAATATGTAGGTGTTACATAAGAAGCGAATCGACATACTTAAACCTAAACTTCCAGTAACACATCCTCACCCTGAGGAATTTTTCAAGCGGCAAATGTACACTTTTATTTCTGGTTTCAGGGTTTTTATCAAATTAATAATTGTAAAAAATTGGTAATCAGCTTTTTGCTTATGACTAAGCGGTGTTTAAAGAAGATATTCTTTTGAAAAAATTTATTTAGATAAATACTCGATCAATTCCCTGAATGCCATTCCGCGATGGCTAATTTTAGACTTTTCGCTCATGTCCATTTCAGCGAAGCTTTTATCAAAACCTTTTGGAAGGAAAATAGGATCATAGCCAAAGCCTTTTTCGCCACGCCTTTCGGTTAAAATAGAACCTTCACAAATCCCGGTAAAAAGATTTTGATTTCTTTTAAGGTTAAGAGCGATCACGGCTTTAAAACGGGCAGTCCTGTCATCACGCTCTTCCAGCTGGCCTAATAACTTTTCGATATTGGCATTATCGTCCTTATTTTCGCCGGCATATCTTCCGGAAAATACCCCGGGGGCACCCGCTAAAGAATCCACTTCCAGTCCCGTATCATCAGCAAAGCAGTCGTAACCATAATTGTTTTTCACATATTCTGCCTTAATAATGGCATTTTCATCTATAGTATCACCCGTTTCAGGTATATCCTCTTTACAGTCTATATCTGAAAGGGATAGAAGTTCAATATGGTCGGGTAATAAACTTTTTATTTCCTCAAATTTATTAGGGTTATGAGTGGCGAAAACTAATTTCATATTATATTTTATCTATGATGGTAAGGTTCGTTCTTAAGTATGGTAAAGCTACGGTATAACTGTTCTGTAAAAAATAATCTCACCATTTGATGAGAATTTTGTCCTTTCGTGCAGCTGGACTACACATTT
>CBDTXN010000168.1:0-6639 GCA_965364455.1 uncultured Flavobacteriaceae bacterium | reverse complement strand
TAAAGGATTTATCCCCTTCTGAAAAAAAGAAGTCCTGTAATTGCTTTTTGGTTAATGCCCGTATATCTTTCTTTTTATCCTTCACGCTGCTAAATTACAAAGTTAAAACTGAATGCTTCAGTCTTTTAAAAATCCATAGCTTACAAAAAAGGCCATAAACCGATTGTTCAGCTTATGGCCTTTGTATATTGAAAATGCTGATTATATGATCAACATTGCATCTCCATAAGTATAGAATCTGTATTTTTCCTTTACAGCCTCTTCATAAGCCTTCTTCATAAAATCATGTCCTGCGAATGCAGATACCATCATTAATAAGGTTGACTTTGGAGTATGGAAATTAGTGATCATACAGTTCGCGATATTGAAGTCGTACGGAGGGAAAATGAATTTATTAGTCCATCCACCAAACTCATTCAGGGTCTGGTCTGATGAAACAGCACTTTCCAGTACTCTCATTACCGTAGTACCAACTGCACAAACTTTACGTTTTTCCTGTTTAGCCTTATTGATAACTTCTGTAGCATCCTTTTGAATAAATGCCTCTTCGCTATCCATTTTATGTTTGCTAAGGTCTTCAACCTCAACCGGGCTAAATGTACCTAAACCAACATGCAGGGTTACTTCTGCGAAATCTACTCCCTTTATCTCAAGTCTCTTTAGCAAATGCTTAGAGAAGTGAAGTCCGGCAGTGGGAGCAGCAACAGCTCCTTCATTTTTAGCGTAGATAGTCTGGTATCTCTCTTCATCTTCTGGCTCTACATCTCTTTTGATATATTTTGGAAGCGGAGTTTGCCCTAATTCTTTAAGTTTCGTTCTGAAATCGGAATAAGAGCCATCATACAAAAACCTTAAGGTTCTACCTCTTGAAGTTGTATTATCGATAACCTCAGCAACCAGACTTTCATCCTCACCAAAATATAGTTTATTCCCGATTCTTATTTTTCTTGCAGGATCTACAAGTACATCCCATAATTTAGTTTCAGGATTTAATTCTCTTAATAAGAAAACTTCAATTCTCGCACCGGTCTTCTCTTTATTACCGTAAAGTCTGGCAGGAAAAACTTTGGTGTTATTAAGAACCATCACATCTTCCGGTTCAAAATAATCGATTAAATCTTTGAATTTTTTATGTTCAATCGTCTGCTCCTTTCGGTTAAGCACCATTAGCCTAGCTTCATCCCTATTCTCAGATGGATACTCAGCCAAAAGTTCTTTAGGCAGTTCAAAATTGAAGTTTGAAAGTTTCATTCCCATAGTTCCTGTTTTAAAAGCTGCAAATATACAATCTCAACATAGGGGTTGTCAAGTAAATGCCTACTTATTTGAAAATTAAATAATTTCCTGAGATTCAAATCCCAGTTCATTGAGATCTTTCCAAAAATCGGGGTAAGATTTTGATACGACTTCAGCCTCCTTAACTGAAAGCCCTGTTTTTAAACCAAGTGGAGCAAAAGCCATAGCCATGCGGTGATCATTATAAGTGTGTATGGAGACCTCCTTATTCAATGATTCAGAAGGTAATAATGATAAACAATCATCGGTGATCCTTACTTTAGCTCCGAATTTTTCCATTTCATTCTTTAGAGCCTGCAACCTGTCTGTCTCCTTGATCTTTAAGGTATGTAAGCCATCAAGTTTACATTCCATCCCCAAAGCAAGACAGGTAACGGCAATAGTCTGGGCGATATCGGGTGAATTCCTCAAGTCTTCATAGATCCTGAAAGAACGTTGTTTTTTCTCTTTAGATAAAATAATAGTATTCTCCCGGAAATCTGTATTAACTCCGAAGCTTTTATAGATCTCAGCCAGACAGGAATCACCCTGCCGGCTTGTTTTCCGGTAATTGGATAGTTTTATTTCAGCTTTATCTGCAATAGCTGCAATGCTGTAAAAATAAGAAGCCGAACTCCAGTCAGATTCCACTGCAATCTTAACCGGATCAACTTCGTTGGTAGGTTCTATGTAAATACGGTCGTCTTTAAAACTTCCTTTAATTCCTGCCTGCTGAAGGATTTCCAGGGTCATTAATATATAAGGAGTTGAAGTGATCTGACCTTCCAGAATAATTTCCAAACCATTTGGCAGGGAAGCACCTATAAGCATCAGTGCTGAAATATACTGACTGCTAATATTTGCCTTAAGTCTTACCGAATCAACATGCAGTTTTTTTCCTTTTATAATCAAAGGAGGAAAGCCAACCTCATTTTTATACTGAATATCAGCACCCATTCTCTGGAGCGCGTCTACCAATAGCCTGATTGGTCTTTCTTTCATCCTTTTACTACCGGTAATTTCTACTTCGCAGCCTTCCTTACTGGCAAAGTAAGCGGTAAGAAATCGCATGGCAGTACCGGCGTGATGAATATCGATAAGACCTTCTCCTTTCTCAAGAGCTTTTTTCAATACGACCGTATCGTCACTATTAGAGAGGTTTTCAATTTGAATATTAGGATATAAAGCCTGAAGGATCAGCAACCTGTTCGATTCACTTTTGGAACCGGTGATCTTTAGGTCGGCTTTAATTTCTTTCTGAGTGTTTATTAGGGATAGATTCATCTCGAAAATTAATGGAGTAAGCTACTAAATTAATCTTTCTTTTGCTTTCCCCGAAACTGTCCGAAGGCTAAAATAAATCCATATAAAAATGCCGCTAGTAATTGACCGATTATAAATCTTATCATTTTTCCGTCACCTGTTCTTTCTTCAATAAAAGTAGTAAAAGCGAATTCTCCATATTCAAAGAAAATGGTGATCACATTGTATAACACCAGGAAAGAAAGGCCTAGCCAGAATACCGAATTCCAGAATGATCTATGCGAAATAATTTCTTTGAATTTCATTATTTCAGCTTTTCGTTATTCTTGTGACGATCTTTGTCTCTCTCAGTTTTTATATCGAGTTTTCGGTTGAAGGCTTCTTCAAGGTCTACCCCGGTTTGATTGGCCAGACATAGCACTACAAATACGACATCTGCCAATTCTTCTCCAAGATCTTTATCCTTATCGCTTTCCTTTTCGCTTTGTTCACCATATCTACGGGCGATAATACGTGCTACTTCACCTACCTCTTCGGTAAGCTGCGCCATATTGGTAAGTTCATTAAAATACCGTACCCCGTGTTCTTTGATCCAATTATCTACCGCTTTCTGCGCGTTCGCTAAGTCCATCGTCTATAGTTTTCTCCAAAACTATAGCTTCGCCATGTTTTTTAATAATATTACTATAAAACTTTTTCAAAAAATCATATTCCTCTGCAAGAAACACAGATCTTTTAATGTCGATGGTTGATGAAAGAGTAATAACATTGCCTCTTCCATTCACGATAAATTTAAACTGACCTACATCATCGCCTAAATTCACTAAAATACTTTCAGGTAAAGAAACGATCTGGTAGTCATCCGGGATCAGAATATTAATAGAACAGTTTCGTATTTCAGGATAATCAAAAAATACCGGATAGCTTCTTTCATTTTGCTTAAATGGATTTTCTTCCATAGCCTCGAAAAGCATAGGTTTCAAATAAACTTTATTCCCAATGACCTCTGCAGCAGAATTTATTTTGAAATCAAATTTTTCGCTAACATCTTCGCCCAGTATATTTTGATTTTCAAGTTTATACTCGCTAACCTCAAAATCTGTATACCTGTTTAACCGGTCTTCAACTTTGTAATCTGACTCAGAATCTGATTGTTGGGTTCTAAAATCTCTAGCAAAAAGACCGGAAAAAGATCTCAGGTTCCATCCTTCTGCATTCGTACCGTCAAACTTAACATTCATTCGAACCGTATTTTTCGACTGATAATTTGGCATTAGATCAACCCAGCCTGACTTACCTTTTTCCTTTATCAATCTACCCTGCCAGTTTCTGGCTCTTTTGGGAAGTTCTCCTATAGCCGCTTTAGGATCTGAGGCATCCATCAAAATAACATTTCCATCCAGTTCCAGACCGGCGATCACATAATTAAACCCATCTCTGGTTGGAAAAAGTGGTACACCATTAGACGGTGTGCTCAGCAATACAGGATTAGCTTCCAAATTGGCATATCTTAACATAGACACTAAGAGTAGGTTAATATCTCCTATATTTCCCGAACCTTCCTTAAAGGCTGTTTTTGTTCCATTGTCTGGGAAAAAGCCCAAATAATCATTCCATTTAACCTTGCTCTTTACATAAGCAAAGATCTTTTTGGTTTTCATCATAGGGTCTGAAATACCGGCGATAACCTGATCCAATTCGTCATCATAAAAATTATCCTTATCAATTTCATCACCTATACCTATATCATTGTAAATAGATTTAGCCACTCCTTCCCAGGTTTCAGAATAATTTTCAACTATCGAATTGGGGAACTTGGTATACATTAATTCCCAATCTATAAACGCTGCATAATTATGCAGGTTATCTACGTGCGGTTCAATTTTTAAGGCAGGTATATTGTCCCTTTCAATTTTATAGGTATTCAGACGATAATCAATATCGTTATGTGTAGTTGTGCTGGTTACAACTTTGTTTCCGCTTCGCCTGGTTGTAGTATAATTATAGGTATACCTGTCACTACTTTCTTCCAGGTTAAATTTTTCAAGAGATTTAAGATTGAAATATTTACTGAATGCAAAGAACTCCGGAATACGAACTTCCAGCTCCAGTTTGTCTATAGGGATATCAAATTGAAGAGGAGTTCTTCCTATAGATGTAACAAATGGAGATTTTACTATATAGAAATATTCGATCACACTTCCTTCTTTTACAGCAGGCATCGTAAATTTGGTCACTTTCCTGCGCTTGGTTTCCTCTTCTTCAAATATTTCATCATTTCTTAATTTCTCCTCCTCAAGCTTCCCATCAATAATATTGTAGGTATACCCCTTTAACCTTGATACCTCTTCTTCATCAGAGCTACCTATATACTGATTTATCTTTTTTGTAGCACGTTCAAAACCTTCCTTATTATAGATCTTCACGCGTTCATGAACCTCGGTAACAAGGGTAAAACCATTATGCTTATCCAAATCATAATGTACCTTTTGATGCCTGTACAATATTGCTGCATTAGCATCTTTTTTTATTGGATGCTCTTTTTGCATCACCTCTAATTTGGAAACCTTCCCGAACTTATAATTCTGGGATTGAACCTGAGATGTAAATAGAACAAGAATTGAAATAATTAAAGTAAGACTACGCATGTTTTAAGCTTTGGTTTTGGGAACAATCACTGCTTTTTGATTGCTTAAATGATGTACTTGATTTATAAAACTTCTATATTTTTCAAACTTTTCAGGCGACCAGTTTCCTTCTTTCAATTCCAGAAACCTGTCTACTACGATAACTTCGCCCTGTTCTCTTTCCTCTTTTGAAATCTCCAGGACCATAGTACCGAATTCAGACTCTAATTTTCGACTTTCAGGTAAGGCCTCCACAAAATATCCCTCTGGCAATTCATATTCGAAGAGATCTTTATATGAACTACCTCGGTAAACTTTAATGTTGTTTATCCTGTTCTTATCCTCTTTAATTTTTACATCAAGAGCATTGATAAAATTCAGGGGAATTAAAAGTCTTTCTCCGGCCTTGTTGCAGAATCGATCTACTTTAAAAGCCAGGTACTCATTAAATTCGATCTCATCCTTATCATTCTCAAACTGGATGGATTCAAAGCTGATATTTTGGAAATTAGACCAGTTCTCCCGGTAATAGTTCTTTTGTACGATTTCGGTCTGGTTTTCTATCAAATAGATATCTCCGTAAGGAACTCCGTAACTTTTCCTCTCCAGATCGGCGTGAAAACCTCCTATTTCATTCAGGGAAATTTTCGCCGCGGTAGAAATTAGGTTTTCTTCTGCGGTATATTTCTTAGTCCTCACAATTTCTCCGCCTTCCGGCTTTAATTTTAGTGCAAACCTGTCATCTGTAAAATCTCCTAAATAATTAAACGGGGCATCCTGACTGGTGCATTCTAACCAGATATCATCTTCATTTTCTCTTGGAATACTCAGGATTACATGATTTCCCTGCATCTTGGTGAATGAAGGATCAATATCTCTTTTTTCACCTCCATAAACCACAGTATAATCTGAATCTATTCCCTGGCTTTTGAGTAAAGCTTTGGTGTAATTAGTAAGTCCTTTACAATCGCCATAACCCAACCTATCCACTTCCTGAGCACTGTAAGGCTTCCACCCGCCTATTCCCAGCATAACAGCGATATACCTGGAGTTGTTCTGAACATAGTTGTAAATTATTCGTGCTTTTTCCTCTTTAGTGCCTGCATCCCTGGTGAGATTGGAAATCCTTTCAATGACCTCTTCTGAGAGATCTCCCTGGCCTTCTACCAGATTATCATATTGCCATTTACCAAAGTTCTTCCAATTGGCAGATTCTCCTTCAATTCCCTCAAGGTTATATTTCTCCATTGCAACTAATACCCGTGGAGCGAAATCCCTGAAAGATGGACTTAGTTTTTCATAACTTTTGGCCATTATATTACTTGCAGAATATTTTAACCCATTATCAGATTCATTGAAAGAAGCCTCAAGATCATCTAGATTTCTCTCATCATACCGGATAGTTATTCCGGTATCATTTATAATGCAGTAAGAAGACTCTTCCACACTTACCTTATAACCTCCCACAGGCCAC
>CBDTXN010000167.1:0-6651 GCA_965364455.1 uncultured Flavobacteriaceae bacterium | reverse complement strand
TACAGGAGTTTCCGGAAGTGGTAAAAGTACCCTTGTAAAAAAGATCCTCTACCCAGCCATTCAGAAAGAAATAGGAGGGTATGGAGAGAAGGCCGGGCAATTCAGCGGAGTTGAAGGTAATTTTAAGAATCTCGGAACTGTTGAATTCGTAGATCAAAATCCTATTGGTAGGTCATCTAGATCTAATCCTGTTACCTATATTAAAGCCTATGATGATATTCGAAATTTATTTGCCAGTCAGCGATTATCAAAAATAAGAGGATTTAAGGCCAAGCATTTCTCTTTTAATGTAGATGGAGGTAGATGCGAAACCTGTAAAGGTGAAGGAGAAGTTACTATCGAGATGCAATTTATGGCTGATGTTCATCTAGAATGTGAGACCTGTAATGGTAAACGCTTTAAAAAAGAGGTTCTCGAGGTTACTTTTCATGAAAAGAATATCGATGATATCCTAAATATGACTATCGATGATGCTACAAGTTTCTTTGAAGAGCATGATCAGGATAAGATCGTTAAAAAATTGAAACCTCTCCGGGATGTTGGACTTGGCTATGTACAATTAGGACAAAGTTCCTCTACCCTATCGGGCGGGGAAGCTCAACGCATTAAACTAGCTTCGTTCCTGGTTAAGGGAAATACTAAAACTAAGGCCCTTTTTATTTTTGATGAACCAACTACAGGTTTGCATTTTCATGATATCAAAAAATTACTGAAGTCTTTCAATGCATTAATTTCTAAAGGTCATACTGTAATAGTTATTGAGCATAATATGGATCTGGTAAAATGTGCAGATCACATCATCGATCTGGGACCTGAAGGTGGCGAAAATGGAGGATATCTTGTAGGAGAAGGAACTCCTGAGCAATTAGCTGAAAATAAAAAATCATATACTTCAAAGTATTTAAAAGAAAAACTATCCTGATTTTTTAAAGCCCTGAAATTCAGCGTCTAATTTATTTAAAGACCGGTAGCGATGGGCTGTAAAGGCTCTGTTCATGGACTTTGGCACGTGCTTTGTATTAATTAAGAAAATGTTCCTAATTAAATACACTACTACCATGAGAAACCTTACCCTAATATTCGCAATGTTGTTTTTTGGATGGTCGGTATCGGCTTCCGAGAATTTCAAATCAAAGACCTCATATAGTTATAACTATAATGATTCATTCATTTTCGTTGAAGGCGGAGTAGAATTTGCAATTTATCCAAATGGTGAATTCGATTTCTATTTCAATCCCAATTTCAGAAGGGGAAATTCCTTCCATCTTTCAACCCCAAACGTGAATATTAGTTATAACTCGGGTTACAACTATGATCCATATGTTCAGTATGATGATTATGGTGCGGTGATCCAGATCGAGAATGTTCCTATCTACTATGATTATTATGGTAGAATTGTACAGGCAGGAAACATATACCTTAGCTATAACAATTTCGGAAGATTGGCTCGTGTAGGGAACTTATATGTTCATTATAATCATGCTCATCGTGTAACCCATTATTCAGGATTTATTAATAATTATAACAGAAGATATGTTTACAGGCCATGGCACGATTATTACCGCAGGCCCAATGTAAATGTTAGTGTGGTATTTGGAAGTCCTTACCGGGCTTATTACGAACCGCGTAGAATCTCCTATAACAAATATGTAACCGTTTATAATAACTATTACGTAAATAAGAAAAGAAAGAAAAATTTCTATAGACCATCGCAAAAGGTAAGATCATATAATCACGGAAGAAGAACTGCTTCCAGACGTGATATTGCCTATACCAAGCATAGATCTGATTTCAATAAACCTGCTACCAGAAAAAGTGTGGCTAAGAACAGAGTTTATTCTGATAGGTCTAAGGTTAACGGAAACGATAGAAAAAGTAAAAGTCAAACCCGCGGACCTGTTTATAGTGATAGAAATGAAAGCGGAACTAATTCAAGAGGAAGGTCTAGTAGAATTGATAATTCTAAACAAAAAAGACAAGCTTCCACTGGAGAAAGGTCTGTTAGAACACAAACAAGACAAACTTCTGGGAGAAACTATAATAAAGAATCTAAAAGAGTTAATAGAGCCGTTTCAACCTCCAAGGCCAGGAAAGTACAATCCAGAAGTAATTCAAGAGTTGAACAAAAAAGAACGGTATCTCGCAATAGAACTATAGATAAAAGCAATAGAACCTCTGAAAGGAAAAGTTCAGTTGAACGTCCAACAAGACAAAGAAGTACTTCCGTGAGAACTAGGTCTAATTCAGGAAATTCCAGGTCTAAGTCGATTAGAACAAAAAAATCTTCTAGATCACAAAGTTCGGCACGAAATATGAATAATAGATAATAGATGACAAGTTCATAATTTAATTTTTTGGTTGGTTAGTTGGAAAACCCTTGAAGCTCCCAAGCTGATGGGGTTTTCTCGTTTTATGACCTTTGAAGAAGTTTATCTATCAATCTATTTAGATCTTCAGAAAAATTGAAATGATAGACGATTAGAAAATACATAATACCGGAAATAATCCCTTTAAATCCAATATCCAGAACAGGATGTATAGGTAAGTTTAAATAGTAAAATCCAAAACTAAATAAGCCTATTAAAGCAAGTGTCCAAAATGTTTTAAGGGTAAAAGGATGTATTTTAAACTTATTGAAAACAATAAAAATTTTCGAACTGTTATATAAAGCAAAAGCTATAAAACTAGCTATTGCTGCTCCCTCTATTCCAAATTCAGGTATAAACAGCATATTTAAAACAAAGGCAACAATGACCAGGATCACCCCTACCCCAAGAACTATCCTGTAATAATCGGAATTGAAAAGTATACTATTATTGTTACCAAGGAAATTATCGTAAAGCTTAACCAAAGAAATCAGTAACACGATCAAAACACTTATTTCATATTCATCAGGAATGAGTTGATATAAAGAGTTCACATTGGTTATGATCCAGACAAATATAAGACCACTTACAATAAGTAGATTCAATGAACTCTTCTCATACAGGTCCTTCAAAGCTGTTTTATCCCTATTATTCAGCATTTCTGCAGTAAGAGGATTTGTGATCTGATGCATCGCCTTCTGAGGTACCGAGATCACCGTAGCTATGTAAACCGCTATTCCATATATAGCAACATTTTCTATAGGCAAATAATGTTCGATCATTACCTTATCCAGGTCTAGCAAAACCGTAGCTACAGAAGAAGCCAATAGGATTAGAGACGAATATTTAAGAACCGGAGATAGATTTCTCGGGAATTTAAAGGTGAAACTTGGTCTATGAAGAGAAAACGCGTACATGGCCATTAGAACAGTTCTAAAGACAAACACCCCGGAAATACTATAAATAAACACCTCTACAGTGATCAATTTAAAATAGAAGGCAAATAATAAAAGGCTAATGCAAAATCTGTGAAAGACCTCCTTCATAAGATTTCCAAAAGTGCTCTTATAATAAATTTTAGACCACGAAAAGAATACTTCAAAATAGGCTGTAGCAAGAGCAATAACAAAGATCAACCAAACATAAGGCTGAACCAGGCTATTTTCACCTTTAAAATAATCTAACAGGAAACTATAAAATATCAGTCCTACTAGTCCCAGTATGATCCCAACGATCGCCGGGATAACCAACACCAGGTTCAAAAGTCTATCCTGCTCTCCTCTGGTTTTATATGAAGTGAAAAATTTGATCAAAGTACTGTGCACCCCGAAAACCAGGAAAGGCCAGATCAAATTCGCTGCAGACAGCAGAAAACTTACCAAACCGTAATATTGCTGCTCAAGAAAATAAGTAAATAAAAACAAGGTATTAATCGCCCCAATACCAAAACCAACATATGTGGTTACCATATTTTTAAAGGACTGATTAATTATTATTCCCATTATAATTGTTTGATCAGATAAGCCAGTTTCTTGGTAAGCGACCTGCGATGATATTTATCTACACCGGAAGACTCGATCATTTTTGTATTCGTTTGAAACCTCTTAAACAAATTAATGATCTCATCTTTAATCCCGGAAATATCTTTGTAAGTAAAAACTTTACCAGATCGGGTTTCAGAAATTATTCTTTCGGCATCCCAGTTTTCAGGACCTATGCCAATAATCGGCTTTTTAGAGGCCATATATTCAAATAATTTTCCGGGGATAATACCTTTGGTTTCTTCTGAATCAATTTCAATTAGCAATAAAACTGAAGCTTCTTTTTGTAGTTCTAGCGCCCTTGTATGATCTACATAACCTTCATTTGTCAAATAGAGATCTAAACCAAAATCTTTAATACTCTCCAAAACCTCTTCACTTACCTTTCCGGCTAGCCTTAACTGAAATAACTTCTTGAATTCTTTATTTTCCTCTATTAATTCTTGAAGAGCTTTCCAGAGATTTTCAGGGTTTCTACCAGATAGTAAAGATCCTATATGCGCTAATTCAAATTTGGAATTTTTCTCCTCTTCTACCTCCAATTCTGAGTCATAACCATTGGTTATTATGGTTACCGGTTTAGAGGTTTTGGCCTCGAATTCATTTTTGGTACTGAAACTTGTTACTATTAAATGGTCGGCAGCATTTAGAACTTGCTTTTCAAGTTCCTCGTGTTTTCTTCTGGAACTATCATTTAATTTCAATTTCTCATGATATCCAATCTGCGTCCATGGATCACGAAAATCTGCGATCCATTTAATATTCAGGTCTTTTTTAAGTTGAAGCCCGATGAGATGCAAACTGTGGGGTGGCCCAGTAGTTATGATGGCTTTATAGTCATCATTTTCAATTTCGTTCTTTAGAAAATTAACCGAAGGCTTGATCCAGAATTTACGGGCATCCGGGATAAAATAATTACCACGAATATAAAGCATAGCCTTTTGCAAGGCAGACTGATTCTCCTCTTTCTGAATGATTCCGGAACTTATAGTTTCGGCATCTTTTTTTGAAAAAATACCGGCCAGAGCATAAGGCTCAAAGATCTTTTTCCTGATGATCCTGATTCCTTCGGGAACATCCATTTCTAAACTTTCATCAAGAATAGGATAACTGGGATTTTCAGGAACATATACAACCGGTTCTATTTCAAAGTCTCTCAAATACTTTACGAATTTAAGCCAGCGCTGAACACCGGGACCACCAGCCGGAGGCCAGTAATACGTAATTATGAGAACCTTCTTCATGCAGTTATAAGATCAAAGATCAATTTCGTTTTTTATACTCATAGCCTATTCCGCCTATAACAACCAGTCCTATTAATAAAGAACTGATCAATGCTATAGTACTTCCGGTTTTAACAACCTGGGGTTCGAATTTAAACTCTATCTCATGGTTTCCTGCAGGTACATTCATTCCTCTTAAGACATAATCTACCTGTACGTGAGGAACCGGTTCGCCATCTATATAAGCTTGCCATCCCGGCTGATAATAATTTTCAGAGAAAACCACGAATTGATCAGAATCTGCGGAAAACCGGTATTTTAATTCATTTGGCTGATAGCTAACCAATTCAACTTCGGCATTAGGATCGAAATTGAAATTTTCCTGAACATCTTCCTTAAATTTTGAATTGATGATAGCTGTATCCTTTAGATCGGTATCTTCCAGGGCAAGCATTTCTTCATCCTGAGATTCAACCCATTTTAGATCCATTACTATCCAGGCATTTCCAAAAGCATTTGGGTTTTGCTGTGCCTGGGTACCTTCTTCAGTAGGAACTATGAAATATTTCACATTCAGCATGCTCAATATCTTCATGTTATTATTCGATATATAGAAATCATAAAGCTCCTGTATCCTGCCGGGTTTTGCAGCATGATAACCACCTAAAGCGTTATGATAATAAGAAGTTCTACCTGTATTGAAAGGACTGCCGGAAACATCAAAAACCCTGTAATGAGAGGTGTCTTCAAGTATAGTTTCATCTGCCGCTAATTTCTGAAAAGGCTGCTGCATTTCCCTGGCCTGAACAAAATCCTCATCGTTAACATATCGCTTATCAACTCCGATAAGATCTACCAGAAGTAGTATTACTAATCCGCCAATTATCAGGTTCCTGTTTAGTTTATTTTCAAGGTAACCCCATATCAATCCCGCAGCGATAATAACAAATATTAAGGATCGTATTACATCTGAAGTGAAAATTGCTTTTCTGTCCTCTTCCAGAGCATTCAAAAAGTCCATGCCGAATTGTTGAGAATACATAGAATCATTCGCTCCCGCAAAATCGAAAAGAACCGATTTAAACAGTAGAAATACTAATAATAAACCTCCTGTAATGATTGACGACCATTTCAAAGCATATAACTTTTCCTCTTTCTTAACTTCATTCAGAAATAGTTTATAAAGACCCATCACAGCCATCAAAGGCAAGCATAATTCGAGGATCACCTGTATAGAAGAAACAGCCCTGAATTTATCATAAAGCGGAACAAATTCTATAAAGAACTTCGTGAGAAATTCAAAGTTCTTACCCCAGCTTAAAAATAGAGCCAGCAAACTTCCCCCTACGATCCACCATTTCAATCTTCCTCTTATTAGAAAAAGGGCAAATACAAACAGAAATATCACCGTTGCTCCAATATATGCCGGAGCACCAACAAATGGCTGATCTCCCCAATAGGTTTGTGCGCCTTCACGAAAAGCTTCCCCCGTAACGGGGCAGGCTCCAATCTCTCTTAAAG
>CBDTXN010000166.1:0-6657 GCA_965364455.1 uncultured Flavobacteriaceae bacterium | reverse complement strand
TTCCCCAAATCTCAACCTTTATATGATCATCTTCTATCAAGATTCCATGTTCTCCAAAAACCTTCAAAATATCTACCATTTTATCATCAGCTTTGAGGTTGCCTAACGGAATTTTTTTTAAATGACTTCGTAATCCTTCCCAGTCATTATTTTCGAGAAGTTTACCTATATACATTTTCCTTAGTAATGCAGGTAGAACATGCGATTTTTCAAGATCAAAATTATCTCCCGGACCGTATAAATTTGTTGGCATTGCTGAAATGAAATTAGTACCATACTGCAAATTGTAGGATTCGCACATTTTCATCCCTGCAATTTTTGCAATCGCATAGGGTTCGTTAGTATATTCGAGACTACCGGTAAGCATATATTCTTCTTTTATAGGCTGCGGACAGTTTTTTGGATAAATACAGGTACTACCCAGGAACATTAACTTTTTAACCCCATTTAGATAACTCTGATGTATCACATTGGTTTGGATCATGAGGTTCTCATAAAGAAATTCTGCTCTGTATTTATTATTTGCTACGATCCCTCCAACTTTTGCTGCCGCAAGAAAAACATACTCCGGTTTTTCCTCTTTAATGAAAGCTGCGACTGCATAGCAATCTTTCAGATCCAGTTCAGATTTAGATCTGGTACAGATATTTGTATATCCCTTCTCCCTGAGTCTTTTTAAAATCGCGCTTCCTACCAGGCCCTTATGACCGGCAACATATATTTTAGAGTTTTTGAGCATATTATTTTTAACTTAAGAAGCAGGTTATCAATTTATTTCAACGGAATTAATCTTTACATCTAAAGGTTTTATCTCACGGATCTTCAATTTTTCCTTTACAATGAATTTGGCAAAGGAAAAACTGCAGGTAAAAGCTGGTGATACAGCATTTAAGACATGAAGTGAATTTTCGTCCCCTTCCATTATAAAATCCATTTCTAATTGGAATGTTTTCTTATTTAATAATTGAGCTCTGATTCCCGGAGGGGCCCATTTATCAAATTTTTCACCTTCAAAATTCAAAACCAGGTTTTTTGCCAATCCAGAAAAATAATTCTTATTAGATTTCTTAAGCTCGCTCCAGGCTAAGCTCCTGAAATTGAAAGAATTTCGAATAAACAATTGGAATTCATAATAAACGATTTCAAAAAACTCATTAAACCGGAACTTACTCAGCCCCTGGTAATTTTCCCGCCAAAAAGCAGGCATCGCAGATGGACCAATCTTGATCTCATTCTTTGAAGTTATGGTATAGTGAATTCCTAAAAACGGGTTTTTAAGATTAGGTACCGGATAAATATTTGTCTTTACCGGAGTATCCTCGCCATTATATTTAAGATACCTCCCTTTGAAAGGAATGATGATATAGTCTTTTGAAAATCCGAAATCCCGCGCTATATGATCTGCATACAAACCAGAAGTGTTTATAACGAAGTCTGGATTAAAATTTTGACAGCTGGTAAAAACGAGGTCATTATTTTTTCCCGTATAAGCACAATTAAAAAAGAAATGTACCCCTTTTTCTAAAAGGACTTGTTTAAGTTTTAGACATACCTCCAGAGGATCTACCGTCGCTGTAGTTGGAGAATATAAAGCCTTTTTATAGGTTTTGGCATTTGGCTCGATTTGCCGAAGTTCCCTTTCATCTATTAGGGTTAATTCCACTCCGTTTTTCCTTCCCCTTCTTTCAAGTTCATAGAGGGAATCAAGCTCTTCCTTATTCTGTGCTACCACCACCTTTTCACACCGGTTAATTTCTATTCCTTGAGCCTCACAAAATTCTTTCATTAAACGGTTTCCTTCTCTTGTGAAACGGGCTTTAAGAGAATCTGGGGTATAATAAAATCCGGCATGTAGAACTCCGCTGTTTCTTCCACTAGCGTGCTTACCCACTTCCTTCTCTTTTTCTATTATCGCAATAGTGAAAGCAGGATCCATATTAATTAATTCATAAGCTATGGTCATGCCCATGATTCCAGCTCCAATAATCAGGAAATCGCACTTAAAGTCTGAATTCTTTTGCATTGATCGGTCAAATAGATTCACTCGTAATAGTTAAAGGTTCTGAATCCCACATCGTTCAGGTATTTCTCCTTTCGCATAAGCTTGAGATCACTCTCCATCATTTCTTTTATCAGATCCAGTAGATCATACTCTGGCTCCCAACCTAGCTTGGTTCGTGCCTTTGAAGAATCCCCTACTAATAATTCGACTTCTGCCGGTCTAAAGTAACGGGGGTCGATAGAAAGTACTTCTTTACCTATTTCAACCTGATAATCGGGATTGGAGCAATATTTCACAAATGCCTTTTCATTTAATTCCTCTCCTCTAAAATCTAACTCAATACCAACTTCTCCGAAAGCCATTTTTACAAAGTCCCTTACGCTTGTAGATATACCGGTAGCGATCACCCAATCCTCAGGTTGTTTTGCCTGTAAGATCATCCACATCATTCTAACATAATCTTTTGCATGTCCCCAATCCCTTTTAGCATCAAGATTTCCAAGATATATTTTATCCTGAAGGCCCAGAGAGATTCTAGAAACCGCCCTGGTAATTTTCCTGGTTACGAAGGTTTCTCCCCTTAAAGGAGATTCATGATTGAATAATATTCCGTTACACGCGAACATATCATAGGCTTCCCTATAATTAACTGTGATCCAGTATCCATACATTTTTGCAATCGCATAGGGACTGCGTGGGTAAAAAGGAGTCTTTTCAGTTTGAGGCACTTCCAGTACTTTACCATATAATTCAGATGTTGAAGCCTGGTAAATTTTTGTCTTTTGCTCTAAGCCTAATAACCTCACCGCATCTAGAATACGTAGAACCCCTAGAGCATCTGTATTACCTGTATACTCCGGTATTTCAAAAGAAACCTTAACATGGCTCATTGCCGCTAGATTATATATTTCATCGGGTCTTATTTGCTGGATAAGTCTTATGACAGAGGTACTATCGGTCATATCCCCATAATGAAGGATAAAATTCCTATTCTTAACATGAGGATCCTGATAGATATGGTCTATTCTATCTGTATTAAATTGAGATGATCTGCGCTTCAGACCATGTACAATATATCCTTTTGCCAATAACAGCTCACTCAGATAGGCACCATCCTGACCTGTAACTCCCGTAATTAGAGCAACTTTCATATTGATAAATTTTGAAATAAATAATGGAAAATATTCTCCTTTTGAGCAGGGTAGCAGAGAACCTAAGAATTATAAGGGGTAGTAAAAGAGAAAACGATAATTTACTTCCAGATAAAGCTATCTGGACATTTTAAAATATTAAAATCTATGTTTTGCTATAGAGATTTTGGTTGTAAATCGCGTGTAACGGTTAAGACTAAAGAGATAATTCCTTTATCCTGACGTTAATAGTCAAACCCATATCCCTTAAAATAAGGCGAAGTCTTCTTGACCCGATTTCCTGAACAATTCCTTCCTTGTCTTGAAAAGGTCCTGATTTAATTTTGACCCGGTCACCAGGTGATAATGGTCCTATTTCAAGACCATCATAATCGTCGTTTTCCAGCCAGTTCTTAATGATTTCTATTTCCTCATCTCTCGCAATGGCCGGCTTCCCCAACCAGTACAAATAGCGGATCACACCAGGGAAACCAAATACCTTTGCCCGGTCAGATCCTTTTAAGCGTATGAATATATAGGACTTAAAGAGAGGAACCTCAACTTTCTTTTTTCGATCGCTCCATTGTCTTACCTCTTTCACGGTAGGACAATAAACTTCGAAATTAGCCTTCGCTAAACTATTGGCAACTCTCTTTTCAGATTTAGGCTTTGTGTACAAAACATACCATCCCATACTAACATATTTTTGAAACTATTAATTATTCTTTCAAAAGAAATCTTTTGAAAATAGTTTAAACTGAGACTACTCAGCAATTTAATTACAATGCGGGGGGAGAAATTTAATAGGTTAATCCTTAACTGGACTAAGTCTCAAAATTTTAAGGCTTCGCCACAAGAGTCACAATTATTATTGCTCCTGAAAAGAATAATTTAAAGATTTGAGGGAATCATATGTTAAAAGTAGGGTAAATTAGTTAGCTAGGTTCTAGACTAATTTTAAGATAAATTTAAATATTAGAATCAATAATCCCAATATTCAAATGTTAAATTTATGATAGTTAGACACTTACACATTCTATATTATAATGTAAAAATCTATTTTTATTGATTTTACAATAATTTTTAACATTTATTCTTAAGTAAGAATAGAGATATCCGATTAAATGAAAGTAAAAATTAAGAATAAACTAATTTAATAATTTTTAACATTCAGCAAATCAATAGTTTATATTCATTTAAACCGTATTAAAAAGAATTTAAATTATAAAAATCATTTTTGAATATATCATTCCTTAGTACCTTAAATCGAATGTGTATGGAATAGCGCCTATTCAAGTACGATAATAAAATTTGTCATCTCGAATCGAGTATTAAAGGATAAAAAAAGCCCTTCAAATTAGAAGGGCTTTTTTTATATGCCTGTTGCTGTGTTTTATTTTCCTGCTGCACAAGTCTGAATTGCAGCTTTATCTTTATTTGAAATAAGACCTTCTTTACGCCACTCATTTGCAAGTTTAGCTACCGTACTTACAAACTGGCCATGATTTTTAGAATCAGCATATGCCTCAGCGATCGCATCTGCCATCATTACACCACAAGTAGATGTATTTTGGTTTTCCACTCCACTTTCACAACCATTAATTACTAAGGTTTCGCTTGTATCAGAAAAAGCATAAGCATCATCCTCGTTCAGGCAACCATCACCATCTATGTCATTGTCACAGGCATCACCTATTGCATCTCCATCAAAATCTGCCTGATCTTCATTTGAGGTTTCAGGGCAATTATCTTCTTCATCAATAATTCCATCTCCGTCAGAATCAGCAACCTGGAAACAAGCTCCAAAACTCACATTATCTAATCCTGGATAACCAGTAGCGCCAGAGTTTAACTTTATATAAGAGATCTTTTCTTCCGTTTCTATTCCAACATACCCACCACCAAAGATGGTTGCACTTCTTACAACTGAACCTATAAGTCCCGATGCACCGTAAACTTCTATATTAAAACTTTGAGGACCTACAGTATTTGTATGAAATAATTCAAATCCTACATAATTTACATCCTCAGAAAATTCTATTATCAAAGGTTTAGGCGTTGGCATACCAATAACTTTATCAATTACTGGTGAATAATTAACCAGCATTAGTTGACCGATTGAAGATCTAAAAGTAATTCCAGCCTGTATACTATTTTCAGGGAATACTGCATTTGATGTAGAAGAATTAAGTTCTCCTGGAAGGCCAACAAACCCCGCTCCCAAAGCGGCATCAAAATTTTCTAATTTCATATTATCGCAAAGAGCTGAAAATGATTTTGAATCATCATAAACGGTGATCGCTCCACTTGGCTCAGCATTTTTACTAGTCTTTACAGAAGTAGAATATGCAACTTGCTCATCAAAAATTCCGTAGATCTCCTCAGGGCTCATTCCATCATTTTGCATCTGGATAAAGTCCTGAACAGTAAGGTTATTCATTTCTGTTGCTTTTGAAGCCGGAAGACTGTCTTCTTTTTCACAGCTGGTGAAAGCAAGGCCACACATAAGAAGCAGGCCAAAAAGGTAATTTTTTTTCATTGGGTTAGTTATTAGGTTAATATTCAATTTAGATCGGTGCAAACCACTCAGAAAGACGGTGTTGCCGGACCTAATTTAATAAAAAAATCGATATATAGCATATTTACTCGATAAATTACATTTTTCTCACATTTGATTATCAGAACATTATGTCCAATCCTACTAATAAATTTCATATACCGTAAGCAAGATCAGGATTATTCCAATACTATTCTCCTACCCAAAAGAGCATAAAAAAACCCGGCTCTATAGGGGAGCCGGGCTTCATTAGAAAGTGAATTTTAATCAGTTTTTCACAATCTTCTTTACAGATCTGGCATTCTCTGTAGTAATTTCTACAAAGTAGATACCAGGACTTAGAGTAGAAACCGGTACCTCAACCATATCATCTGATCCTTCAGATTGGGCTGTTTTTACCAATGCTCCAAGTGTGTTATAGAACTTGATATTCATCTTTTCCATCACCGGGCTGTACATTTTGATATACATTACCTCGTGAACAGGGTTTGGATGAACTTTCCAGCTCTCTTCAAGATCCTTGTCTTTAGTAACATTATTTACCACAACTACATCAAAGCTAGTAGAGATCTCTCCACCGCGACCATCAACTCCTGTAAGAGTAATGGTAGACGTACCTAAAGTTGTAGGACTTACTAGCATAGTATTGTCGTTTACAAACAGGTCTACCACTCCATTGCTGGCAGAAGGAGCCATACTGGTTACCACATCACCATCAGGATCTGTGAAGATACCTTCCATATCTAAACGGAATTCTCCTGAATATAGATTGATGGTTTGAGTCCCAATGGCAGTAGCCTCTGGTGCCCTGTTCACATCGATCACCTCAACTTTAATAGTTGAAGTTCCTTCGATTCCATTCTCATCCTCAAGGATCACGTTGAAAGTATGAATTCCAGCATCCTCAAAATCCGGACTGAATGAGAAGTCTACCATTCCTTCAGCGAAGTTAATTTCGGTCTTAGGAT
>CBDTXN010000165.1:0-6698 GCA_965364455.1 uncultured Flavobacteriaceae bacterium | reverse complement strand
CGGCCTCCTGCTCCCAAAGCAGGCGCGATAACCGGGCTACGCTACACCCCGAAAAATGTATTCTATTTTTAGTCTTTTCCGTTCCAAATCACTTTTAAAAAGTAGCCGGGAAGCGGAGGAAATTTATCCCAATTTTTCCGGTCGAAAAAGAGAATAAAAAACCGCAGACTAAAAATCTAGCGGAGAGACCGGGATTCGAACCCGGGCATCCAAAAAGGATGACAGCTTAGCAGGCTGCTGCATTACCACTCTGCCACCTCTCCGTTATTTTTAAGAACTTCGCAAGTATTTTTGCGGTTGCAAATGTAACTTTTACTTACATACCTTCCAAACCTTTCTATCTTTTTTTCGACTAAAAATGGAGGTTAAACAATCCTGATATTTTTAAGATACTTGACTTCAGTAATATAACAGAAATAAAAAAATTAAAGAATTTTTTCCTGGCTGATCAATCCGTGTAAATTTTCAATAATTCTAGCGTGATTTCGTACAAATGGATTTTCATTGTTCCAAACATAGCCCGCTAGTACTGCACAAATTTGTGCTTTGATCTGCGGTGAAGGTTTAGGATGAAAGAATATTTCCTGTAATTTTCCTGAATACCATTCTCTAACATATGTGGAAAATACATTCACACCTTTTCTAATATATCCTGAATACTCTTTTTCCCAATCTATGTTTTCACCTTTAATTTGCCTAAAAGCTAGTTTTGCGGCTAGAAGACCAGATTCCGTAGCAAATGCTACTCCAGATGAAAAAACCGGATCAAGGAATTCTGCTGAATTTCCAGTAAGAGCAAATCCTTTACCTGTGACATATTTTACATTTCTGGAGATATTATTAAATCTAACCGGTTTGAAATGGAAAGGATATTCATCAAATCTACCATTGTAATAATCTGTTTCCTTAAGCATGCTTCTAAATGCCTCTTCTGTATTTCCATCAAATTTATCCAACCAGGAATTTGGACCAACGAATCCAAGACTTGAATATCCATAAGAGAATGGAATATACCAGAACCATGTTTTAGTATTCAGGACTTCAAAAGTTATCTGTTCACCTTCCAATCCTTTGGGTTTGTATTTTTCTTCAATATGGGTGAAAATGGATGAATGGTCGTATATTTTTGGGGGTGCTTCAAGGTCCAGCTGTTTGGCCAGAACCCGGCCATTTCCGCTGGAATCAATAATGAACTTACAGTTTATTTCAGTTTCATCCCCTTTGTTATTTCTCGTTTTTACTGTCCAGAGATCATTGGAATAAGTGACAGAGGTAACTTCGGTTTCAAACCTGATCTCAACTCCGCGAGATTGCAGGTCATCGGTAAGTACTTTATCAAAAGTGGCTCTTGGAACCTGCCAGGTCCAATCCCAGCCTTCACCAAATTTCTTACTAAAATCAAATTCAGCGATTTCATTATTCCTGATGAACCGCGCTCCATATTTTTTCTGAAATCCCTGAGATCTAATAGTATCAATGAACCCAGCTTCTTCAAAATTATCCATGCACCTGGGAATTAAACTTTCCCCTATGGTGAATCTCGGAAATTTCTGTTTTTCCAAAACCAGGATAGAAGCATCTTGTTGCTCTAAATATCCCGCAGCAACACTACCTGAAGGCCCTGCACCAATTATAAGAATATCTCTGTTCTCGTTCTTCATGAAATAAATGTCTACGACAAACTTAGTCAGAAACTAGGAATTTAGATATGGAAATGAGATGAAAAAAGCCCTTACCAATTGGCAAGGGCTTAATTGAGATTTATGCAAAGGATTTATAATGGAATTAACCATTAAGGTCATTTATGGAAGCGGTAAGTTATATGAAAACCTATCTAAAATATCCATCTATTCCAAACTAATCCCTGATCAAATGTATATTTCTTAAATTAAAATTCTTTAGTAAAATGCTATATCTAACTATTATTTAAAATCTAACATTGATTGGTAAGGTTAAATTTATCTTCTCTTAAAACAGAGCTGTTTTTGCAGGCCAAATTCTAAATAATTACAATATCAAAGCCCTATTCTTCTAGGCTTTTCTATTTATTATACTACATTTGTTAAAAGATTTAACACTGGTCCCAAAACCATAAACCCTAGTAGAATCGGTATATGCTGAATTTAGATAATGCGCTTGAGTTTACTGACTTTTACCATGTTCTAATTGAAAATGAAAAGATTGAGCTTGGTGACGCTACCCAGAAGAGACTGGAAAAAAGTTTCGAATTTCTAAAAGAATTTTCACGGAATAAGATCATTTACGGAGTAAATACCGGATTTGGCCCTATGGCCCAATATAAGATCAATGATGAGGATAAGGTAAATTTACAATTGAATCTTATTAGAAGTCATTGCTCGGGAGCAGGAGAGTTGATGCAACCTTTGTACGTGAAATCCCTGATGCTGGCCAGGCTAAATACCTTATGCCTCGGAAAATCGGGAACTCATAAATCGGTAGCAGATACTTTGATCCAATTGATCAATAGGGATGTTACCCCGGTTATTTTTGAACATGGTGGAGTAGGAGCTTCCGGAGATCTTGTTCAGTTAGCACATCTAGCCCTGGTGCTTATTGGTGAAGGGGAAGTTTTGTTTAAAGGCGAGCGAAGAGATACAAAATCGGTTTTTCAGGAATTAGATATTCAGCCAATAGAAATTAAGATCAGGGAAGGTCTTGCTATAATGAATGGAACTTCAGCAATGACCGGAATTGGGATTGTGAATCTTATCTATTCAAAACGTTTACTGAGCTGGGCTGTTTTCTGCAGTTCTGTGATCAATGAAATTGTACAGGCTTATGACGATCATCTTTCAGAAGAATTAAACTCATCCAAGCTTCATCGTGGTCAGCAAAAAATTGCCGGTGTAATGAGAGATCACCTTTCAGATTCAAAGCTTACCCGAGACCGTAATGATCATCTTTACACTAACGGAGCAGATAAGAATACATTATTCAAAGAAAAGGTTCAGGAATACTATAGTCTTAGATGCGTTCCTCAAATTCTTGGGCCAGTATCTGATACCGTCGATAATTCACTGAGAATACTTATGGAAGAAGTAAATTCTGCCAATGACAATCCTATTATAGATGTAGAGACTGAACATGTTTATCATGGTGGAAATTTCCATGGTGATTATGTATCCCTGGAAATGGATAAATTGCGTATGGCCGTTACTAAAACTTCAATGCTTGCAGAAAGACAGTTAAATTATTTATTAAATGCTAAGCTGAATGATATTCTGCCGCCTTTTGTAAATATGGGTAAACTGGGATTGAATTTTGGAATGCAGGGTGCTCAATTTACGGCAGTCTCAACTACAGCTGAAAACCAGATGCTTTCAAATTCGATGTATGTACATAGTATTCCTAATAATAATGATAATCAGGATATTGTAAGCATGGGAGCTAATTCTGCAAATATGACCAGGAAAGTGATCGATAATAGCTTTGAGGTAATTTCTACTGAATTAGCGACTATAGTTCAGGCTTTGTATTATCTGGATTTTGATGATAAATTATCTTCAGCTACGAGATCAAAACTGGATAAATTGAGAAATATTATTCCGCAGATCAAAGAAGACCGACCGTTGTACGAAGAGATCAGGGATTTAAAAGTGTATTTAAAAAATAACGAAGCCTACTAATTATGAGGTATGCATTTGTGACAGGAGGATCCAGGGGAATTGGTAAAGCAGTTTGCTTGAAATTAGCCGAAGATTTGAAATATAATATTCTTCTGAATTATCATTCTAATACTGAAGCTGCAGAAGCTACCCGTCATGATATTGAGAAACTGGGAGTTGAATGTGATATCCTGAAATTTGATGTTTCAGACAGCGAAAACACGCAAAGAACTATTGAAAAATGGAAAGCTGAAAACCCGGAAGCGAAAATTGAAGTTCTGGTCAATAATGCCGGAATAACAAAGGACGGATTATTCATTTTCACTCAGAAAGAAGCATGGGATTCTGTTATCAATACCAGCCTGAATGGTTTTTATAATGTTACTCAAGCCGTCTTAAAAGATATGTTGAGAAGCAGGTACGGAAGGGTGATAAATGTAGTTTCCCTTTCCGGTTTAAAAGGAAACCCGGGGCAGGTGAATTATTCAGCGGCAAAAGGAGCAATGATCTCTGCGACTAAAGCATTAGCTCAGGAAATTGGAAAACGAAAAGTAACTGTAAATGCCGTAGCACCAGGATTTATCCAATCTGATATGACCAAAGATTTTGATGAAAATGAATTCAAGAAGCATATTCCATTAAATCGTTTTGGTCAGGCTGAGGAGGTAGCAGATCTTATTAGCTTCCTTGCATCCGATAAGTCATCTTATATTACCGGTGAGGTGATCAATATAAACGGCGGACTCTACTCTTAGTTTATGGCAACCTGGAAAGGAAAATCTCGGGGTACTCTTTTGGGCTTCAGGATCTATGTGCAAATCATAAAAAAAACAGGCCTTTATACGGCCTATTTTGTACTCCTTTTCGTCGCATTATATTTCATTTTTTTTTCCTTTACTTCAACTAGAAGCACGTACTACCTTTTTAGAAAGAGGTTAGGGTATTCACCAATTAGATCGGCCTTCAATGTTTATAGAAGTTATTTCACATTTGGTAGAATTCAACTCGACAGGATCGCCATAACCAGTGGATTAAAGCATAAGTTCACTTTTGAGTTTGACGGGGTTGATCATATTGAAGCTCTTCTTGCACAGGATAAAGGCGGAATTTTGCTTACCGCCCATATCGGCAATTTTAATCTCGCCAAGCATTTTTTTGAAGAAAGACATTCAGATGCGGTAGTGAATTTGGTGGTTACAGATTTCGAACACGAGCAGATCAAGAATTACCTGGAGTCTGTGACCGGAACTTCAGAAGTTAAGATCATTGTACTAAAAGAAGATCTAAGCCATATTTTTAAAATGAAGGATGCTTTGGCTAATAATCAACTTTTGGTATTCGCTGCAGACAGGTATTTAGAAAACTCGAAAACCTATAATGCTGAATTCCTGGGAGAAGAAGTGAAATTTCCGCAAGGACCTTTTAAACTGGCTGCGAGAAATAAGATACCGGTATTATTTGTACACCTGATGCGAGAGAAGAATTTTCACTATCATTTCTATGCCAGGCCCTATAAACCTGAAAAGTTTACCGCACAGGAACTTTTAAAATCATATCTTCAGGATCTGGAAAAAATGGTAAAAAAATATCCTCATCAGTGGTATAATTACTACGATTATTGGAACGATTTCAGTTAATTATGGCAGAGAACCTATTACATCATCCCATTACCTCAAAAGAGCAGATCATAAATTTGATCCCGCAAAAAGAACCTTTTGTTTTTGTAGATACACTTTATGAATATACCAATCTTACCGGGGTTACCGGATTTACTGTGCCCGGAGATCATGTATTAGTAGACGAAAATAAACTTTTTGAAAGTGGTTTGATAGAGCACATGGCCCAGAGTATGTCTCTGCATCGAGGGTATCAAGGTTCACTTAGTGGCCAAACCAAGCCAAAGACAGGATTTATTGGTGTGATCAAAACTTTAGAGATCTTTGGTTTACCAGAGGTTGGTGAGAAACTTAAAACTTATGTGGAGATCCTTCATGAGATCATGAATGTGACCTCTGTATCTGCGAGAACTGAAAATGAAAAGGGAGTGGTGATCGCCACTTCCGAGATGAAAACCGTTACGGTAGAATGAGTGATTTAGTATTAAAAACAGTTACAAAATTAAAAGTTCGTTTTCATGAGTGCGATCCATTACAGATCGTATGGCATGGGAATTATTTCAAATACTTCGAAGAAGGAAGGGAAGAATTCAGTAAAAAGCATGGAATTTCTTATCTGGATGCTAAAAATAATGGTTTTGCCACACCCATTGTAAAATCTGAATGTGAGCACAAACTCCCACTTAGATACGGTGATGATTTTGAAGTGGAAACGATTTTCGTGAATTCTGAAGCGGCAAAGATCATCTTTACCTATAAAGTATTCTCTTCTGGAAAACTGATCTGCACTGGAGCAACCACACAGGTCTTTATAGATGAAAATTCAGAATTGGTGCTTACCAATCCGCCGTTTTTCTTAGATTGGAAGACGAAAATGGGATTGATTAAATGAGTAGAAACTTTCTTCTAAACGATTCGATAATTTCACCTTTAGGTTTTACTACTATAGAAAATCTACAGGCAATAAGAAATTCCAAATCAGCTTTAAAATTTCATGACAATTCAAAGTTTTTTAAAGGTGGTTATTACGCCGGCCTTATAGAAAATGATCTTATTGATGAGCGCTTTAGGATAATAGGGGATCCTGGAAATTACTCTAAGCTTGAAAGGCTTTTGATCCTGGCTATTAATGATGTGGTGGAAATTGCATCTGCAATTGATCTTAATGAAACAGGGTTGATCATTTCTACCACAAAGGGAAATATTGATCTTTTAGGTAATAATGAATTTTCACCAGATCGAATTTATCTTTGGAAAATGGCACAGGTTGTAGCCGAATTTTTTGGTTTGAAAAAACAACCGGTAGTTGTATCTAATGCTTGTATTTCTGGAGCTTTAGCCGTCAAAACTGCCAATGATCTTATCGCTGCTGGAAGGTATAAGAATGTGATCGTTGCAGGTGGCGACCTGGTTTCAGATTTTGTATTATCAGGATTTCAATCCTTTCAGGCAATAA
>CBDTXN010000164.1:0-6716 GCA_965364455.1 uncultured Flavobacteriaceae bacterium | reverse complement strand
ACAGGAGGATACCCATAATCACAAAATCTGATAAGGACCAGTTGACTTCGTTCGAAAACTGCATTCCAATAAAAGGGATCATTAATATCGCGGCGACAACGATGAGAATAATAAATAAATTGTTTTTTTTCATGATGAATTGATTTAGTTAGACCTTTTAAGTACTTTGAAATTCAAAGTTAATTAGTAAAAAATATATTCTTCTTTTTAATTAATTACGGTTAATTATTCTTCAGTTCATTCTTAGAATTCAAAAGCTTTTCCAGAGCGTCCAGGTGCTCCTTAAATGCTCTTCGGCCTTTATCTGTGGCTATATATTTTGTATTTGGTTTTCTATCTATAAACGATTTTTCCACTTTTATATATTGCTGCTTTTCCAGGGCTTTAGTATGACTGGCAACGTTACCATCAGTAGCACCCAAAAGCTCCTTCAGGGTTTTAAAATCGGCATGATCATTCACCATCAAAACACTCATGATCCCGAGACGTATCCTATGGTCAAAAGCTTTATTTATATTACTTATTATATTCTTCATTCAGCCGTTTTTCTATCATACTTATTATGCATCCAGATACCATAAACAATATGAAAGAGTCCAAAACCAATTGCCCAGAAATAAATTCCATATACAATAAACTGGGTAGCGATAAGGCCAAGTATCACATTGGCATATCCAAGGCTTTTAAGATCTGCAAAGGTATATTTACTTCCGTGGATTAAAGCAAGTCCATAAAAAATAAGCATACTTGGAGCAATAAGACCTATCAGGCCGTATTGCAAAAGAACAAGGCAAAATATACCTCCGGCAACCAGTGGGGCAAAGAAATTAACCACAAGTCTTTTGCTGGTATTATCCCAAATTTTCTGGTCATTTTTTCGAGCCTTACGGGTAGTAAGAAATATTGCTGTACCAATAGCCAGAACAAGAACAGCAACGGCAATTAGAAATAATTGCTGCAAAAGATCTTCGTTTATACTCACTGCTGAGGCATAATCATAATCGCTTCCATAAATAGATTCACTTCCGCCCAAAAGAAATTTTGCCAGAATTGCTCCAATGATGGCATAGCATCCTGCGAATACGCCAGATAATCCGCTTAAAGAAATAAACCGGGAAGAGCGGTTCATCATATTTTTGATCTCATTCAGATCTTTAAGATACTTCTCTTTTTCCATTTTAAAGTACTTTGAAAAACAAAGTAAAATAAAATAATTTAAAATTCACCTAAAATTGAAATAAAATTCGATGCTTTCTTTTCTGTTGATTATTACGAACTTTATAAAAAATTAGAATCATGAAAATCCGGATCTTACTTCTCTTTTTCTCATTAACACAGATTATCAACCTATATGGGCAGGATATGAAAATAATGACCTATAATATTAAATATGCTAATGAAAATGATGGTGAGAATAGCTGGTCTAATCGAAAAGACTGGATCACAGATCAGATAAAATTTTACGAGCCGGATGTTTTAGGAGTACAGGAAGCAGTTTCTTCCCAGATTGATCATTTCACGGAAAAAGCAGATAATTATGAATATGTTGGAGTAGGTAGGGAAGGTGGCAAAAAAGGGGAATTCAGCGCCATATTATATAACAATAAGAGAATTAAAATATTGGAAAATAATACTTTCTGGTTATCAGAAACTCCTGACGAGATCAGCAAAGGATGGGATGCAGATTATAATCGTATTTGTACCTATGCTTTATTTCGTGATAAAGAAACAGGAGAAAAATTCTATGTTTTCAATACGCATTTTGACCATGTAGGGAATAAGGCAAGACTGGAAAGTTCAAAACTAATTGTTCAAAAAATTAAAGATCTTAACAAGGATGACCTTCCGGTATTTCTGATGGGCGATTTTAACCTGGAACCAGGAACCGAAGGGATAGAATTAATTTCCAGTTTTCTGGAAAGATCGAGGGAAAAAGCTGAAATAAGCTTTGGTCCAACAGGAACTTTTAATGGGTATAATTTTGAAGAACCGGTTACAAGGAGGATAGACTATATTTTCAGTAATGAGAAAGTAAAGGTTAAGAAATACGCAGTACTGAGTGATTCTAAAGATCTTAGATATCCTTCAGATCATTTCCCTGTTCTATTAATTGCAGAATTAATTAAATAATAAAAAAGCCCCGTTTCTACGGGGCTTTGTATTTTACTCTGAGAACTATGCTTCCGGCTCATTAGCTTTTTGCGTGAGCTCAATCATAATTCCGATCTCTTTCAGCATTTTTTCATTGTTACCGCTATAACCAACTTTTTTAAAGTTGATGTTCCCCTCCGGACCAATAATTATTTTGGTTGGTATACCATTAATCCCATATTCTGAAACTACATTAAAATCACGGCTTCCTTCTTCAACAGGCTCATCCATGATTACATGAAAATCATAATCATTGCTTTCAATGAATTCAGTGACTTTTTCTTTACGGTTATCACCGGTTTCCCAGGTATTCACAAACAGGAATTCCACTTTTTCGTTACTGGCATATTTGTCTATGGCCTTTTGCATTCCGGGAAAAGACATTTTACAAGGTCCGCACCAGGTAGCCCAGAAATCAAGGATCACAGTTTTACCTTTCAATGAACTTAATTCCACTTCATTTCCAGAGAGGTCGGTTAAGCTGAAAGCCGGTGCCTCTTCGTTGATCATTGTATTTTTAAGATCTTCCTTTGCATTTTTAAAAGCCTTTTCCTCAATAGCGGCATAGTAAGTATCAAATTCTTCAGAATTGTCATTCTTCGCATACGAAGTTTTCAGGTATTCGGTCATTTCAGAATTTGCCCTGTTATCAACTATAAATTGTTCAGCTTTTTCCTGTGCTTTTTCATATTCTTCAGCCTCAACAAGATATTCTACATAACGCGTGGTCATTTCTGGTCCTGAATTTTCAATAAGTGCTTTTTCCTGGACACTTATGGCTTCTTTTAGTTTCCCCTGTTTGTATAATACGTAAGCGTAAGTATCAGCATACATACTTTCACGTGTATGCAAGGATTTGTCATATTGCTTATTGGAAAAATAATTAGTCTTATGCTCATAATTTCCATAAGTCTCCTGGATCAGATCAAGTGATTTTTTGGACATTTCTGCAGCAAGTTCAAGATTTTCATCTTTTTCAGCCAGATCCCAGGCAGCAGTGTTATAAAGTCCGGCTCTTGCAGGTCTATCCTTTATCTTTTCAGCATATTTCTGAAATTCATCCCATTTATTTTCTTTGGCGAACCCTGTTCCAATATAGCGCAGGATCACATTTCTGTAATTCTGTTTACCGCCCTCTAGCTTTTCGAACTCATCAAAGCTCTTAATCTTCTCTTGCTGATCTTTCGCCATGACCGCCTTCATCATTAGCTCTCTTTGAGCAAGATCGCTATTCGGAAAATTCTCTATCGCAATCTTTGAAATTGAATCGTTTTCTTTTTCAGCACCTTTGATATAGTATAAATCAGCAAGCGCTTCGTAATCTTTTCCGGTAAGCGAATCTTTACCGAGGTATTCATAAATTCGGTTATCGATAAAAGCAGTTCCTTTCTTTTTATCGGCTTTGATCAATGCCCTGGAATAACCTCCCTCGTATTCCGAAACAAGGGCAGGATGCTTTTCAAGATCCTTTTCGATCATGGCAATGGCTGAATCTGCTTCCATCTTTAAGTTGTATCGATCTCCCTGACTAGTAAAATAAAGACCCCTGGCTGCAGAAGAACCTTTAATTTCCTCGGCATTTTCATTATATAAAGGCATTACATATCCCTTTCTTTCATTGGCCTCGTAAGTATCACCGTTCTTAAAGTTGAAAGCGATAGCATGAACGGTATCCGGAATTTGCAGACTTGCATAATGTGAATTGGCCGAATCCTTAAACTCGATATCCACAGGATAATGATCTGCGTTTACCAGATAGTTTACGGTTGCTTCGGTTTTGTCGTTTACGTCACCAGAATATTTGATTTTTATGGTTTCACCAGGTTGGGGTTTGGCTTTGGAAACATAAAGCTTGCCCATATCCATACCCTGGACTTTATCCTTATTTTGTTCGTTACAGGATACAAGACCCACCAGGCCGGCAAGGGCTAAAAATTGAATGAAATTCTTCATAAGTAAGTTGAATAGTGATTAATGATGCACTAAAACTACTTAAATTAAGGTGGTTAGAAGAACTTTTGTCTAATTATTCGATGACTAACGTTTAGAGATGAAAATTATTTAGCTACCCATAATGGGATTTTAAGGTTTCTGTCAAAAAGTTCATCGGTTACGCTTCCAACCAGTTGGGAAGAAAATACATTTCCACCTTTATCTGCTACTACCAGTAGATCTGCTCCAGCTTTCTCTGCTTCGATGTTCAGTTTCTCAGCTACGCTGGCTTCCCTGCCGCGAATTACCTTAATATCACAATCTGTTATTTTATTCCTGTTCAGGAATTTTTCAAATTTTTCGCGGGTATGCTTCTCGATCTTAGGGATCATTTCTTCCTTATTTAAGTACGGAGTAAATTGGACAGGAACATTAAAAATGTTGACCGCCGTTATATTTGCACCAGTGGCATTGGCCAGGGTAGCAGATCATTGAAAAACTTTGGTAGATTCTTTTGAGAAATCTGTACCACCCCAGATATTGTTCATTTTCTGGTCTACCTTATTTGGAACCGAAACTATATCACATTTTAAAAGCCTCATCAGTTTATCTGAAACTATTCCGGTTCCATCATTAGTCGATTTATTACCCACTACCACAAGATCGATCCCGTATTTGTGAACCACATAATTTATAAGAGATTCTGTATAAGGATCTTCAGAAATAAGAACTTCTGAAGCAGTATCTGCATCAAAATGATTAGCCACCTTCTCATCAAGTTCATCACTGATAAGCTGTTCCAGGTCAAGGTTCTTCAATTGTTCCTGGAACAATTCTGAGATCTCATATTTTTTGATATTATGAACAAAATATACTTTAGTTGGCTTCAGTTTTTGAGATAAAAATGAAGCATACCTGATGAGGTCTGTATCTGTCGAGGTAAGGTCTAGAGCTACAAGGATCTTGTCTATATTTTTCATTACGAGTCTTGTTTTTCTGAGGTTTGTAAATTCCTTTTATTCACTATATCTGAGACTATTTCTTCATAGTTCTCCATCTGTTTTTCAGATTTCTTCTCTTCCATCTTTTTCATATCCTCTTTCAATCCTTTATAGAGGGAATAACACATCACGAGCAGAATTACAGCAAAGGGGAGCCCGGTTACAATGGTGGCGGTTTGTAGCGCCTGCAAGCCACCTCCAATTAAAAGTACAGCGGCTACAGATCCTTCTGTTACGGCCCAGAAAACTCGTTGTCCAACCGGAGCATCTATCTTTCCTCCTGAAGTAAGACTGTCTATTACCAGTGATCCGGAATCAGATGAGGTTATAAAAAATCCTGCGATCAATAAAATCGCAACTATATTTATAACCATTGCCAGGGGGTAATCCTGAAAAAATACAAATAAAGCTGTAGCAATATCATTATTTACAGCCTGGGAAAGCACATCATTTCCGCTCATGATCTGCTGGATCGCAGTACTTCCAAAAGCAGACATCCAGAAGAAGGTTACCAAAGAAGGCACCAGTAATACACCTAAAATAAACTCTCTGATGGTTCTACCTTTTGAAATACGGGCGATAAACATTCCCACAAATGGAGACCATCCAATCCACCAACCCCAATAAAATACGGTCCAGTCGTTTTGCCAGGTTCCTCCGTTATACGTTTCACTCCAGGTGGAGATCTCCAGGAAGTTATACAAGTAGCTTCCGGTATTTTCAACAAAAGACCTGAAGATAAAGATCGTTGGGCCTAAGATCAATGCCAGGATCAATAATACTACCGCAATTCTCATATTCCACTCACTTAATACTTTCACTCCTTTGTCTACACCCAGGACAACAGAAGCCGTGGCAATTAGGGTAACGCCGGCAATTAGGAGTACCTGAGTTTGAATACCCGCAGAAATGCCGAAGACATGATTCAAACCAGATGCGATCTGCTGAACTCCGAAGCCTAGGGAAGTTGCCAGGCCGAATAGTGTAGCAAGTACTGCGAAAATATCGATAATATCACCTGTTTTTCCGTAGATACGATCTCCCAGGAAAGGGTAGAAAATAGATCTAATTGTGAGCGGTAAACCACGGGAATAGGTGAAATATGCCAGCGACAGTCCTACCAGAGCGTAAACGGCCCAGGCATGAAATCCCCAGTGTAAAAAGGTGAAATTCATGGCTTCGGTGGCTGCAGCGGCAGTCCCGGCTTCAGCAGTTGGAGGACTGTTAAAGTGCATAACAGGCTCTCCCACGCCAAAGAACAATAGTCCAATTCCCATACCGGCACTAAATAACATAGCGAACCAGGAGACAGTTTTGAATTCTGTTTTTGCTTTAGGGCCACCAATTTTTAGGTTTCCAAATTTGCTGAATGCTAGATAGATCAGGAAGATCAGGAAGATATTTATTGATAATATAAAGAACCAATCGGCATTACTTGCCACTTTGGTTTGAAGATCAACAAAGAAAGATTCTGCTCCTTCTTTAAAAATTAGCGTCAAGGCAATACTTAGAATTATAAAAATAACCGAAGTAAAAAATACCGGTCCATTAACTTCGAGTCCAAATATTGACTTTTTTTCGTCGCTTCTTGTAATTTTTTCTGCCATATATATTTATTCAGTATTGTTTAAA